>CAMLFV010000064.1 GCA_946479395.1 uncultured Flavobacterium sp.
GATATCATAAATATTCTTCAACTTAAAAATCCAAAAGTTTTTAAAAAGACCTTTTTACGAAACGAATTGTACTACGGCGTTTATCAGCAGGAAAATTCGGAAGAATTGTTGTTTCAAATCCTTAAAAAAAATCCATCGCCTGCAATTATCTATGTGAAAAGCAGAAAAGCTACCATTGAAGTGGCGCAGAACTTAAAATCGTACGGAATTTCTGCCGATTTTTTTCACGGCGGGTTGGATTTTAAATCGAAAAAACAAAAACTAAACGATTGGCTAAACGAAACCGTTTTGGTTATGGTAGCTACCAACGCATTTGGAATGGGAATTGACAAGCCGAATGTTCGCAACGTAATTCACTTGCATATTCCAGACAATCTGGAAAGTTATTATCAGGAAGCAGGTCGTGCAGGTCGCGATGGCGAAAAGGCTTTTGCAACCTTATTGTTGAGTTCAAACAGCATTCATCAGGCAAAAGGTTTTCACGAGCTAAACAATCTGGAAATCGATTTTGTAAAAATGGTGTACAAACGATTCGTAAATCATTTTCAAATTGCTTATGGCGAAGGTTTTAATGAAACGATTCGTTTTAATTTTAAAGATTTTTGTCAGAAATACAATTTACCTGTAAGCAAAACTTTTCATGCGTTTGAATTTTTAGATCGACAGTCGGTTTTAAGTTTTGAGCAAGCATTTAAGTACAAAAACTACATTCATTTCTTAATAAATTCAAACGATGCCATTGCTTATTTCAGTAATCATTCGTTAGAAGAAATTTTGTTTTTAAGCATTTTGCATCATTACCGCGGCATCCAAGACGGCGATACGGCTATTGACATTGATGTTTTATCGAAACATACAAAAATGCCCAATCAAAAGATTATCGAAACCATAGAATCGTGGGTTTTAAAAGGATTTTGCACGTTTACTCAAGCTCCAAACGACACCAACGTTATTTTAACTGAGGTACGCGAAGACGATATTACCATTAACCGCGTTGCAAAAAATCTTACACAGTTTAATGCCATAAAAGATCAGCAATTTAAAGCGATGTTGCAATATGTTACTAACACAACTGTTTGTAAAAACAAAATCCTTTTAAATTATTTCGATGAAGATTATAACGACGATTGTGGTAAATGTTCCACTTGTATTCAAAATAAAAATTCGAAAAACAGCAGCAATTTAGTCGACGAAATAAAAACGGAACTTAAAAATTATCCAAAAGATCATATTTTTGAATTGGCAGATTTAAAATCGATCTACATTCACAAATCAAATTATTTAGCACAGGCATTAAAAGAATTAGTCGAAGAAGGCGAATATCTTTATAAAAATGCCACATACATAAAATTATAATGGAAAAATTACGAATTGTTTTTATGGGAACACCCGATTTTGCGGTGGGAATTTTAGATACTATTTTAAAGAATAACTACGAAGTTGCTGCAGTTGTAACAGCTCCGGACAAGCCAGCTGGTCGCGGACAAAAGTTAAACCAATCTGCAGTTAAAGTTTATGCAGAAGAAAACAACCTGAAAGTTTTACAGCCAACCAATTTAAAATCAGAAGATTTTTTGGCAGAATTAGCAGCATTAAATACCAACCTGCAAATTGTTGTCGCTTTTAGAATGTTGCCAAAAGCCGTTTGGCAAATGCCAAAATTAGGTACATTTAACCTGCATGCCTCTTTATTGCCCGATTATCGTGGTGCTGCACCAATTAACTGGGCTATTATTAACGGAGAAGAAAAAACAGGTGTATCGACCTTTTTTATTGATGAGAAAATTGATACCGGTGCCATTATTTTAAAGAACGAAACAAATATATCTGAGACAGAAACCGCTGGAGAATTACATGACCGTTTGATGCATTTAGGAGCAGAAACAGTTGTTGAAACTTTAAAGTTAATTGAAAATAATCAGGTTAAAACCACCATTCAGCCTGCCGAGGAAACAAAAATGGCTTATAAATTAAACCGTGAAAACTGTAAAATCGATTTTAACAGATCAAGCAAAGAAGTTTACAATTTAATTCGCGGGTTAAATCCGTATCCATCGGCATATACTATTTTAAGCGATAACGGAAATGAATACAATATTAAAATTCACGATGTTACTTATATTATAGAAGAACACGATTTTAAACCTGGCAAATTTATCGCATCTAAAAAGACCATTCGTATTGCAACAAACGATGGATTTATCGAAATTTTGTCGTTACAATTCCCCGGTAAAAAGAAAATGAAGACCGCAGAATTGCTTAACGGAATGCAATTTTCTGACAACGCAAGCTGTAATTAGCCATTTTAGTAGCTTTTTTTTGCTATTTTTCACACTTTTTCACAAAAAAAAGTTGTGTAAATCAATTTAACTTTTAAATTTGTATATGTTAAGATTAACTCAATTAAAAAAATTATTATGAACAAAACACAATTAATCGACGCAATTGCGGAAGATGCAGGAATCACAAAAGCGGCTGCTAAGTCAGCATTAGAATCATTTTTAAAAAATGTAGGTGAAACTTTAACAAAAGGAGACAAAATTTCTTTAGTTGGTTTCGGATCATGGTCTATTTCTGAAAGAGCAGAAAGAGAAGGAAGAAATCCACAAACTGGAAAATCTATTAAAATTGCTGCTAAAAAAGTAGTTAAATTTAAAGCGGGTGCTGATTTAGATGGTGCTGTTAACACACCAGTTAAAGCTGCAGCTAAAAAGAAAAAATAATTTTCTTTTACAAATAATGAAAAACCACCTGCAAAGCGTGGTTTTTTTTATTTTTTTATTTATTTTTAAATAAAAAATTTTTATGAAACAGCTAACACCCACTAAAGGAAAGCTATTAATATCGGATTCTTCGATTTTATTAGACGCGGTTTTTAGTAGAACGGTTTTACTATTAGCTGAACACAACGCCAAAGGAAGTGTAGGTTTTATCTTGAATAAGCCTTTAAATTTGTCATTGCAAGACATTATTCCAGAAGCACATACCAATTTCAGAATTTTCAACGGAGGTTCGGTAGAACAAGACAATCTTTATTTTCTGCACACTATTCCTTCTCTAATTCCGAACAGTATCGAAATTAAAGATGGTATTTTTTGGGGTGGTGATTACGAAGCTTTATTCGATCTTTTAAAAAGCAATAAAGTTGCACAAACAGATATTCGTTTTTTCTTGGGATACAGCGGTTGGGAAGAAAGTCAGCTACAAGACGAAATTAACCAGAAAGCTTGGACTTGCATTGAAAACCAGTTTGGTGATCATTTATTAGAAAAAGCTCCTTCCAAATTATGGAAAGAGTTAATGATTGACCTTGGGGACGAATTTATTATTTGGGCAAATGCACCTGAAGATCCCGTTATGAATTAAATTTTATTTTAGCGTTCAGTTTCATCAGTAAACTATTTGCGATTGTATTCGCGAACATTTTTTTACGATATTGTAAAACAGATTGAATTCCCATAGCAATATTTGTTATAAAAATTTCGTCTGCCTTCTGTAATTCAAAAGGTGAAATTGAACGTTCTTCAAATGTAAGATTCTCCGTTTTATTTATAATTTCAATTAATTTCTTTCTGATAATTCCGTTTTTACAGCCATCGGCAATTGGTGGTGTACTTATAACATTATCTTTGATTACAAAGATGTTTCCGTTAATCGCTTCAATTACATTTTTTTCATCGTTGATTAACAAACAGTTTTCGTAACCATTCTCTTGCGCAAAAATGCTGGCAGTAATATTTATTAAACAACTTGTGGTTTTTAACGTGCTTAATAAATGTTTAGATATATGGAAATCTTTAAAAAGCTCTACCTCGTATTTATCTGCAATATTCACATAAACCGAACCTGTAGTTTCTGCAACAATTACAAAACTCACAGTTCTTTGTTCAGGCAGGTATCTGCCCTCTCCACTTCTAAATACGGTTAAACGTACACGTGCATTGGTTAGATTTAATGCATTAATGGTTTTTAAAATCTCGCTTTCAAGATATTCTAATGTAAATTCAAGCGGAATTTCCATACGTAAAATACGCATAGATGCCATCAACCTAAAATAATGATCTTCTAAAAATAAAACCTTTCCGTCTAAAACCTTCAATGTTTCAAAAACGGCATCGGCATATAAAAAGCCTCTATTTTGTTCAATATTTTCGTTTGACTGCGCTACTAAATTTCCATTAAAATTAATCATAAAAAAGCTCTGAAATTTTCAGAGCAAATATAAGGCTTTAATTATGCAGACCCTAACACTTTTTTTAAATCGGCAATTTGGTTGTCCCACAATTGCGTTTGATCTTTAATTTCGTTCTCTTCCGCAAAATCAGTTACCATTAAAACAACGTCTTTTGTTAGTTCGTCTAAAACAATTCTTAATTCAAAAAAATAGTCGGTTTCTTCTTCATCTTCTTCCAACCAACGGAATTTTACTTTTTCATCGGTCTTTTTAGTGACTAATTTTGCTTTTTCTTCACTATCGCCCCAAATAAAGGTAAAAAATTCTCCGCGCGAATTTACATTATCTGCAAACCACTCAGTTAGCCCAGAAGGCGTTGAAATATACTGGTACAATAACTGCGGCGATGCGGTTATAGGATACTCTATATCAAATTTTGTTTTCATAGCTTATTTTTTCGAAATATATAAAAAATAAAGCTATTACCAAATATTTTTGTTAAAAATAAATCAGCCTAAATAAAACAAGCGTAATTATTTAAAATTACGCTTGTTTTTATCTATTTTTTATCTAAAATTAAAATGTGTAACGTGCTGTTACTCCGCCGTTAAAGAACACTCCGTCATGGTAATTAATACCTTCTGTTATGTGAACCGTTGGGCGCAAATCTACAGAAAAAGCAAATGGAGCACTTTTCAATTTATAATCTACACCACCGGTTGGAAAAATCCCAACACTTAATCCAGAATATTCATCATGATTAGAAAAAGAGTTGGCAAAAACCAAACCACCACCAACATACCATTTAAATCCATCGATATTTCCTATTGGAAAATGATGCTGATATGCTCCTGAAAGTGAAACATTTGTCCATTTATGTTTCCCATTCCAATAAGAATTTGAATAAGGTCTAAATCCTAAATTAAATTCTAAAGCGCCAGGCTGTGTAATGAATGTTTTAAATGACGCTCCGATAGCATCATAATACCCAGATCCTAAACGGATACCAATTGAATTTTTGTAGTCTTGTGCAAAAGCACCACCGGCAATCAGTAAAGACGCCATCAATAAAATCTTTCTCATAATATTTCTTTTTAAAATTTAAACCAACTAGCATATTGGTACTAAATCTGCAATTTATAATTTTAAAAATAATAAAAATTAGTCATACTATGTCGCCTTTCTCACTTATTTTTACAATAAAATATAATATGATCGGTTTTTCAATTTCCATAAGTGTTCTTCTATGTGCAATTTGTTTTTACATTTTCTATAAAAATGTAAGATTAAAAAAACATTTAATCACAGCAGAAAACACTATAAATCAAACAAATGAGCAACTAGTAAATTATAAAAATTTAAATCAAGATTTAAAAATTCGAAATGAATTTTTATCAAATGAAATTATTGTTTTCAAAGAAAGTCAGCATACATTATCAAATGAAATAAAAACATTAACTGAAGAAAAACTAAACATTGTTGCAGAAAATAGTGTTTTAAAAGAAAAATTATTATTTCAAAAAACCGAAATCGAGCATTTACACAAACAGACTACTTTACAGTTTGAAAATATCGCGCAGAAATTACTGGAAGAAAAATCGGAACGATTTACCGCTGCCAACAAACAGAATATTGATGCCATTTTACAGCCTTTGAGTGAAAATATCGAACGATTTAAAAAACAAGTGGAAGAAACTTATGATAAAGAATCGAAAATTAGGTTTTCTTTAGACGAACGCATTAAAGAATTAATGCTGCAAACCAATAAAATTAGTACCGAAGCTACCAATTTGGCGAATGCACTTAAAACAAACCATAAAAAACAAGGCGATTGGGGCGAACTTATTTTAGAGAATATCTTACAAAAATCGGGTTTGGTAAAAAATCGTGAATACCGTACGCAAAGTAATCTGGTTACAAACGAAGGTAAAAATGTACGTCCGGATATTATTATTGATTTACCAAATAATCGCTCTATAATTGTAGATTCAAAGGTTTCGCTGAATGCTTACGATGCTTATTGTAATTCCGACAGTGCTGAAGAACAGACTATTTATCTGAACAATCATTTAAAGGCTTTACGATTGCATATTGATGAATTAAGTGCGAAGAATTATAATGATTTAATTGATGGATTGGATTTCACGATGTTATTCATTCCTATTGAACCTGCGTATTTACTAGCATTACAAAGCGATAATAATTTATGGAACGATGCGTACAAAAAGCGTATTTTATTGATTAGTCCCACAAACTTGATTGCTTGTTTAAAATTGATTTCAGATTTATGGAATAAAGACAAACAAGATAAATCGGCACAGAAAATTGTAAAGCAAGCCGAAAAAGTCTACGAAAAAACAGTTCTTTTTACCAAAAGTTTTGAGCAGGTTGGCAAGCAGATTCAACAGGCACAAGATTCATACTTAAAAGCACAAAATCAATTGAAAGACGGCAGAGGAAACATTCTTTCGCAAACAAATCATTTGTTGAAATACGGTATTTCGCCTAAAAATGTTCTGACTGATTTTAATGATGAAGATGATTCTGAATTTACAGCATAAAAAAAATCGAACATAAATGTTCGATTTTTTTATTGTGATATTTTATAAACTATACGTGTAACGCTCTGTTTTCTGTAGCTGCCAAAGCAGCTTCTTTAATAGCTTCTGCAAAGGTTGGGTGTGCATGTGACATACGAGAAATATCTTCTGCCGACGCACGGTATTCCATTGCAACAACTGCTTCTGCAATTAAATCGGCAGCGCGAGCTCCAACAATATGGAAACCTAAAATTTCGTCGGTAGTTTTATCTGCTAAGATCTTTACAAATCCATCTAAATCAGAAGATGCGCGAGCACGACCTAAAGCTTTAAACGGGAACTGACCTACTTTGTATTCTTTATTTTCGGCTTTTAACTGCTCTTCTGTTTTTCCAACAGCAGCTACTTCTGGCCAAGTATAAACAACACCTGGAATCAAGTTATAATCGATATGTGGCTTTTGACCTGCTAATTGTTCAGCAACCATAACACCTTCTTCTTCTGCCTTGTGCGCCAACATTGCTCCACGAACAACATCACCAATAGCATAAATATTTGAAGCCGATGTTTGTAGATGATCGTTTACTTCAACCTGACCTCTATCTGTAATTTTAACTCCGGCTTTATCCGCATTTAATCCATCGGTATAAGGACGACGACCAACGCAAACCAAAGCATAATCTCCATCTAAAGAAATCACTTCATTTTTAGCATTTAAAGCTTCAACCAAAACAGCATCGCCGTTTCTTTCAACTTTTTGAACTTTGTGTGAAGTGTAGAATTTCATTCCTGCTTTCTTCAACACTTTTGTCAATTCTTTAGAAACAGCTCCGTCCATAGTAGGTAACACGCGGTCTGCATATTCAACAACAGAAACCTGCGCACCTAAACGTAAATAAACCTGACCTAATTCTAACCCGATAACACCACCACCAATAATGATTAAGTGTTTAGGAACTTCTTTTAACTTTAATGCTTCGGTAGAAGTAATAACACGTTCTTTATCGATAGTAATAAAAGGTAAAGAAGATGGTTTAGATCCTGTCGCAATAATGGTATTTTTAGCTGAAATCTGCTCAACAGAACCATCGTTTTTTGTAACATTAATTGTAGTTGCGTTTTCAAAAGATCCAACACCTTCAAAAACGGTGATTTTATTTTTATCCATTAAAAATTTAACGCCTCCACAAGTTTGATCAACAACTGCCTGTTTTCTGGCAATCATTTTTTCAAGATCGATTTTTACATCACCCGGTAATTCAATCCCGTGATCTGCAAAATGTTTAATTTCATCAACATGGTGCGATGATGCTAATAAAGCTTTAGAAGGAATACATCCTACATTTAAACAAGTACCTCCTAAAGTTGAGTATTTTTCAATGATTGCAGTTTTCATTCCCAATTGTGCACAACGAATTGCCGAAACATATCCGCCCGGACCAGAACCTATTACAACTACGTCAAATGAATTCATATTTTATATTTTTTAGTGTAAAAATTAAAGTTGTACAAAAGTACGATTTATTATTTTGATTGATAATTAAACAACTGTTTTTACAGCTTTACCATATTTTGAGCTAATGTTTCAATGAACTTACCAATTGGTCCTTTAATCATCATTGCCATCATTGGGTTAAAATCACCTTCAAAAAACAACTGAACGTTGGTTTCTTCTACAGATTTTTCGTCTAATTTAGCAATTAAGGTAAATGGCAGTTTACTGCTTGCCGCACCTAAAACAACCTCGGTATTTGGTGTAGCACTTTTTTTAACCAGCTTAATTTCGGGCATTCCTTTTAAAGCAAATTCAAAGCAGTTTTCATCTATCACTTCAAACTTTGCAATGTTTTCGGGCATTAGCTTTTCGAAATTTTTAATATCGCCTAAAGCATCAAACAAATAAGCTGATGACTTTGGAACAGTTACTATCGGACTTTCTAAATTCATAATTTATATCTTTTTAAACTCCCCAAACAGAAGGATCTTTACTCCAATCACTCAAAGTAGCAACTTCTTCTTGCGAGATATAATTTTTTTCTACTGCCGCTTTTAATAACGTAGGATAATTACTTAATGTTACCAATTGTATGTCTGCATTTTTAAAATTTTCTGCAGCAACATCAAATCCATACGTAAAAATAGCAGCCATTCCTAAAATATTGGCATCGGCAGCACGCAAAGCATCAACAGCCTGCAAACTACTTTTCCCTGTGCTGATTAAATCTTCAACCACAACTACACTTTTACCAGCTTCGAACTGCCCTTCGATTTGGTTTTGTCGACCATGTTTTTTAGCTTCTGGACGAACGTAAATAAAAGGTAGATCTAACGCTTCGGCAACTAACAAACCAATACCAATGGCACCGGTTGCAACGCCTGCGATATAATCTGGCTTACCAAATTTCTCTACAATGTTTGCAGCAAATTCGTTCTTTAAAAACTTTCTAATCTCTGGAAATGAAAGAGTTATGCGATTGTCGCAATAAATTGGCGATTTCCATCCTGAAGCCCATGTAAAAGGATTTTTAGGATTTAATTTAATTGCGTTTATTTGTAAAAGCAATTCGGCCGTTTTCTGTGCTGTATTGTCGTTAAAAATCATACTACAAATGTATAAAGTTTTTATTAATGATAAGCCACTTTTTTTAACAAGTACGTTAGAAAAAGAACGCGATTTTAAATATTTTTTGTTGGATACCGTTGATATGCAGAAACTAATTGTACAATATTTCGCAGATCAGCTTACAAATGCGTACTTGTATCACCCCGATGAAGAGTTGCTGCTTAAGTTATTTAAGGATAAAATCACAATAAATAAAGCTGGGGGCGGTTTGGTTGAAAACGATAAAGGACAGGTTTTATTTATTTACCGAAACGGAAAATGGGATTTACCAAAAGGCGGCATTGAAAAAAATGAAACCATAGAGGAAACATCGATCCGAGAAGTGGAAGAAGAAACCGGTTGCCGAGATTTAAAAATTACTAAACGATTAGAAAAAACTTTTCATATTTTTAAGCGCAACGGCGAATATCGCTTAAAAATCACCTATTGGTTTTTTATGACTACCAATTACAACGGCGATTTACACGGACAAATTGAAGAAGGTATAGAAAAAGTTGTGTGGGTTGATAAAAAGGATATTCCAGAACTTCTTAAAAATTCGTACCAAAATATTAAACTGTTGTTTAATGACAGTATTTACTGCAAAACAGCTTTAGAAAAAGAAAAAGGAATCGTTTAAGATTCCTTTTTCGAATTTTAATCAATATTATTTCCTTGTTGTTCGTCTTCGATAAATAGCTGAACTTTACTTACAATACTTCTCAGAATTTCTTCTCGTTTGTTTGCTGTTCCAATTTCTTGTAAAGACATTTTGTTTGGTAATGTGGTGCTGTCGTTCGTAAGCTGTTTTGCCATGATATTTACCCTGATACCAACCGTTGCGTCTTCAGGAACATCTTTAAAAACATTGGTTAAATGTGTTCGCCAATCAAAACCTTTTAAATCTTGAAAGCGGTCTGCATTAACCGTCATAAAAACCGTTTTAACCTTATCAACAATCTCAATGTCGGTTTTAACTTCTTGTGCACGAACAGCAGGAATTGCTGCCAATAAAAGTGCTATTACTACAAATTTTTTCATGATTCAATTCTTTTTACTAAAGATATAAAAAAATCATTAAATAATAACATTTACATGTTATGTAATCGTGATGAAATTAATTGATAAGAATTACTTGATCTTTTTAATTTCTCCTTTTTGTTTGTTAGAATCGCCCACAATACTGTATTCAAAAGTATATCCGTTTTCGTTTGTAGATAGAATTTTCATTTGTACGGCTTTTTTCTCTGCCATATTTTTCGGATGTAATTTTTGCAGAATATACTCACAATCGTTTACCCAACGAATGCTTGCTGTATCGGTTTTACCATTGTAGGTTTCGATCTCGTATTTATCGGTTCGAACAAAAGTAGAAGTGTGTTTTTGTCCGTTTATTTCTTGTTCAAACAAAAAATTTCCTGTTTTAAAATCCGAACAATTTCTTTCTTGATTATAGCAACCCATCAAACAAAACGGAATTGCCAGTAAAAATAATTTCTTCATAAATTAATCGTTAAATAAACCGCTGACTAAAGTTCTTAATCCCTTAAAAAATAAATACATGGAAAACAAACAGATTAAACATCCTAAAATTAAAACGGGATAGTATAAAAAATGTTCCTGATTTTTAAAAGACGAATAAATAATAATTGGCCCAACAAACATCAATGGTATAGCAATGAAAACTTTTTGTAAGCCTTTGTAAATTTTGGTTTTATCTGCTTTAGGTGTTTCCATTATTCGGTGTAATTATTTATGGCATTTCGTACGTTGCCGTATTGATTTATCAGTTCAGTTGCTTTTTCTTCGGATACATTTAGTTCGTTCATTACCATTTGTATGGCTCTGTTCACTAATTTATGGTTCGATAGTTTCATATCTACCATTTTATTGCCTTTTACGTGTCCCAACTGAATCATTGTTGCAGTAGAAATCATGTTTAAAACCAGTTTTTGTGCTGTTCCAGCTTTCATGCGCGAACTTCCGGTTACAAATTCTGATCCAACAATAACTACCATTGGAAAGTCTGCCGCTAATGCCAACGGACTTTCTGCATTACAAGTAATTCCACCTGTAGGAATATTGTTTTTCTTGCAAAAATCTAATCCGCCTAAAACATACGGAGTTGTACCTGATGCTGCGATTCCAATAACAAAATCATTCGAATTGATTTGATGTTCCTTTAAATCTATTTCAGCTTGATTGGCATTATCTTCTGCATTTTCAACCGCTTTTCTAATAGCTGTATCGCCACCTGCAATTAATCCGATCACTTTATCATACGAAACTCCAAAAGTTGGCGGACATTCCGAAGCATCAACAATTCCCAATCTGCCCGATGTTCCTGCACCAATATAAAATAATCGACCACCGTTTTTTAGTTGCGATACAATTTTTGTAACAGCAACTTCGATCTGCGGAATGGCTTTTTGAACAGCAAAAGGCACCGTTTGATCTTCTTTATTGATATTTGTAAGTAAATCTGTAACACTCATCTGCTCTAAATAGTTGTATTTAGATTCAGATTCGGTGATTTTATCAAAAGACATAATTTGTATTTTAAACAAATTTACAGAAAATTTAATAAGCGTTGGTATTTATAAGGATAAAACAAATATTCGTAGTACTTTTGCAGCAAGTAGACCGCCTTATCGCTGGCTTTTTGTCAGAGGAAAGTCTGGGCACCATAGAGCAGAATAGCGGGTAACGCCCGTCCGCTGTGAGGTGAGGACAAGTGCAACAGAAAGTATGTACAGTTAGGCTGTAGTGAAACCAGGTAAACTCTATTCGGTGAAATGCCATGTAAACCAACGCTAAGTGCTGCTCGCGCAAGTTGGAGGGTAGGCAGATAAAGTGTACGGGTAACCTTGCACGTAGATAAATGATAAGGAAAAGATTCGTCTTTTACAGAACCCGGCTTATAGGTCTACTTTTTTAGTTTAAGTAAATTAAAACTTTCTTTTTAATCAATTTTTATAAAAAGCACTGTGTAAGAACTATACATTATCTTAAAAGTGCATTATCTTAAATTAAGTCTTCTATCTATTAAACAAAAACATCATTTCTCAACTATATTTTTATATAACAAGTGATATAAAAAACAATCCCTAAACATATTAACTAAAATATTATCATAAAATTATATTAAAGTTTAAATGTTATAGTGTATATTGCAATGATTTTTTTTTAAACAACTATTATGAAATTCATTTTTAGTATGATAACAAGATTACATTTAGGAAAGGTTTATTGGGTTACAGCCTTTTTTTTGCTGATAAGCTTTTTAGGTTTTAGTCAACAACCAAATTACGTGGATGTTGATGACACATATACTACAGATCAACTTATAAAAGACATATTAGTAGGCTCTAAATGTGATTTGGTATCTAATGTAAGATACCAATATGGTAGTGGTGTTCCAGCTTCTAATTCAGTAAAAGCAGCAGCTTACTTTAATAGAAATGGTAGTACATTCCCATTTGAAGAAGGAATTGTATTGGCTACAGATATGGCAACTGGAGTAGAAGGACCTTGTACACCAGGTGGAGGTCCGACAAGCCCAAATCAATTTCGATGGACTGGAGATCAAGATTTATTAGACTTGATAAACGATGCTGGAGGATGGCCAACTACGCCTGTTAATCCTGCAAATATGAGATCTACCGTTATCGACTTTGAATTTGTTCCAATGCAAGGTACGGTAAGTTTTGAATATTTATTCGGTAGTCACAGTTATAACAGAGGATGTAATTTTGATTGTGGAAACGGAGCATTGTTTGGTGCTTGGTTAATTGATTTAACTACAGGAATTGGAGAAAATCTTGCAAAAATACCTAATACCAATGATCCAATTTCTATTAGTACAGTTCGCGATAATAATAAATCAAATCCGTCCAACTGTGCAGCTGGTGCAGGTTCTATTAATCCGCAATATTTTGGAAATTCTTATGGAAATGGGGCAAATCAAGTTCCGCCATTAACAGCACCAATCAATCTTTCAGGCCACACTATCCCTATGCAGTCTTTAACAGCAAATGTAGTTGTAGGTAGAAGATATAAAATTAAATTAGCCGTAATCGATTTCTGTCCTTCTGCTAGCCACACCAGTGCAGTATTTTTCAAAGCAGGCAGTTTTGATATTGGGGATTTAGATTTAGGAGATCCGCAGT
>CAMLFV010000065.1 GCA_946479395.1 uncultured Flavobacterium sp.
ATAATAAAAGAAACGCAATTTATTGATTTCTGCCTGTGATGCCGATTGCCCATCTTTTATGGCTCTTGTTAACAAATTAAGATCGTAGGTGTTTTGATTCTTATCACATACTATTGGCTGTAAATCTACCTGATCTATTTCTATTGCGGGTCTTAATCTAATTTTATAACTTTCTGTATAAGTATCTACACATGTATTAACTATTAATGTTGCGGTTACTTCTTTATACTCATCAACAACTACCTCTAATTCTCCTTCACAGTCATCTAATTCGGTATGTACAACAGTTCCATCTATATCGGTAACTGTCCATTGGGTATCATACATACACTCGCCTGCCGGCGCAAAGCGCCATGATTCGTTGGTGGCATTAAATGGAGTTAAATTTCTGTTTGGTGGTGAGTACGAAACGCTACCTGCTTGATCTATGATCCCTATAACTGACAAAGATTCCCAAGGATCTGTTGAAGGACAGTTATCGTGTTGAAAAACATTAACATCAATTACATTGGTTAATTCGTGTAGTACGATCTGATGCGTTTGGTATGGAAGTGGTGGCGGACAAAGTCCCGGAGTAACCCCTGCTATATTGAGCTCAAAAAAACTAATTACAAATTTTCGGCATGGTGCTGCGCCCACTACATGGTAATTTATACTACCATGAACAGTTTTATTTGCCTGAGCCCAATGCGTATGTTGGTAAGTACCAAAAATAGAATTTCTAAAATTAGGTTCTATAAGACCTCCCGGAAGTGGACCACTGAAAGAACTGTTCATGTATGAATTTCTATCCATAGGAAGACAGGTAGAATTGTCTCTTAGAGTTACTGCTCCATTACTCCAAACATCTATATACTCATACGTTTTGTCAAAATAACAAAATTTAAAGGGTAACTGTATAGGACAAGCTGTACGTTCGTCATCCCAAAATCTAGGGCCTTCAATTTCTACACCTCCATTAACCGCAGGATCTGCAGGATATGGATTAAAAGCTAAGGGCTCTACTTGGTAAACATCTGTTCTACGAAGATACTGTGTTTGAAAATTCGGCGTAACTCCTATTTTTTTGTTTTTACAAACAATATAAAAATCCGGATCATCCTCGTCTCTTAAAAATCTTGTGTCAACATCAATCTCACTAATATTAATGTCAAAACACTGATAATCGGGTTGTGCTTTCTGTGCATACATGCTTATATTAGCAAGAAGAAGAAAGAAAAGTATTTTTCTAAACATAAGGATTAAATTAATAGAATAATTTGATAAATTTAGACAAATACTTTTATAAATAAAAAATTAAAACATATAATTTAATCCTACACCTAAAGTATGGCGTGTTTGAAAGCCTTTATACGCGTTGTCATCGTACAATGCTTGAAATGTTAAATTTGTAGAAATATACTTGTTAACCTTAAGCACTGCGTTTAATTGATAATCTATATCAACATTTTTGGCATCTTCTAAATAATTACTGTAAAGGTTTAAAATGTTTTCAATAGTAAAATTTTCCATTACTTGCACTTTATAGTACGCATTTACAGACGCACCTAGTTCAAAACGCATTGTTTTTCCTTGCTCTACACCGAATGACTCTCCAAACTCTGTAAAATGATCATGCACAAAAATAAAGCGTGCTGTTGCCGGCGCAATATTCACTTTTAAATTGTCATTTTTTTTCCACAGCATACCTAAACCTGTTTGCCAATAAGCCGGCGACATAAAGTGTGATATTTTTTGTGTTTGGTCGTCTGGGTTTAAACCTGTATCAAACTGTGTTTTAAAATTGGTAAAAGCAGAGTAGTACCATTCGCCTTTTGCTTTTTTTCCTAAGATTGAATTAATCTCTAAACGGTCATCGGTTTTTTTCTGTTCTTCGCCTTTTAATTTATTGATACCATACATTGCAATAAATTTGTTATCCCAAACCCAATCGCCTTTTTTATAATTAATATCGTAGTTTAAAGCACCATTTATAGCCAAGTTATTAGATCCACCTGCTTGCCATTGTGAAAAGCTTGATTGGCTACCTAAAATAGCAATGTTACCTTTCATAGTCCAAAGTGTATCTTTTACAACTTCGGTTTCTTGTGCGTAAAATGTTTGTGCTAACAAAACAGCACCTAATAATGTAATTCTTCTCATAATCTATTTTTTTAGTTTCTATTTTTTCTTTTTGAATATAGGAACTGCAGAACAGGCTTCGCCAAACATGATAGATCGTGCGTGACTCATCATTTTCTGGGTTACCATTACATAACCTTCTTCGGGAATTGGTTTTTTAGAACATCCTTTTATGATTACCGGCTGATTATCGTAAACTGAAAAATCTAATGCATCAATTAATTGCTGATAATAGGTAATCATTAACTGATCTAATGATCCTTGAACAATTGTTTTTGCAAATGGCTGCACGTAAGACGATACCAGCATGAATGCCCATGACGGTAAAATGGCATCGGTTGAACAAGTTATTGCCACCAGTTTATCTTGATAAACGGTAAAATCGAAATTTTTCAAAGCGTCTCTAAATTCTTTTTCTTTTAGAATGAATCCTTGAAAAAGCCATTGCGATATATCTAAAACAACACCTTCTTCGGCAGGATAATAATCTTCTAAATCGAAAATTACCAGACTGCTTTGTGCTACTTTATTTACAATTTCCTCTTCCATTTTATAACATTCCTAGTTCTAGTTTCGCTTCTTCGCTCATCATTTCTTTATCCCAAGGCGGATCAAAAGTTAATTCAATCTCTACTTCTTTTACCAAGTTTATAGAGCTTACTTTCTCTTTTACTTCCATTGGTAATGTTTCGGCAACAGGGCAATTTGGCGATGTAAGTGTCATTAAAATTTTAACATCGTAATTTTCGTTCACAAAAACATCATAGATTAATCCCAGTTCGTAAATATCCACCGGAATTTCAGGATCAAATATTGTTTTTAAGGTTCTAACAATATTTTCTCCTAATTCGTTTACATCTATTTGTTCTTCCATATTATCAGTTGGCTTGAAGGGCGATTGCATATAATTTTATTTGTTTTAGCATTGATACCAGTCCGTTGGCA
This sequence comes from uncultured Flavobacterium sp., assembly GCA_946479395.1. Next base: position 3,067 of record CAMLFV010000065.1, read on the forward strand.
CGCGTTGGCGATAAATGTTCTTTCAGTCCGATTTCATCGATAAAAGAGGTGTCGGCGTTCATAACATCGACAGCTTTTTGGTCTGAAAATGTTCTTATTAAAATAGCAATAATTCCTTTGGTAAGAATGGCATCGCTATCGGCAGTGAAAACAATTTTATCGTCTTTTTTTTCGGCGTGTAACCACACTTTTGACTGGCATCCGCGGATTAAATTTTCTTCTACTTTATATTGATCTTCTATTAAAGGAAGTGATTTTCCCAGTTCAATGATGTATTCGTAACGTTGCATCCAATCATCGAACATTGCAAATTCATCTACTATTTCTTCCTGTATTTCTTTAATTGTCATTTTTACTTTTTGTTTAATTTCTAAACTATGATAACATCATTTGGGCTTTTTTCAAAGCTTCAATCATTGCATCGATTTCTTCTTTGGTGTTGTAAAATGCGAACGATGCGCGAATGGTTCCGGGAATATCGAAATAATTCATAATGGGTTGTGCACAGTGATGACCCGTTCGCACAGCTATTCCCAATTTATCGATAATCGCACCCACATCGTACGGATGAATTCCTTTGAAATTAAACGAAATTACCGATGCTTTTTCTGCGGTTGTTCCGTAAAATTCTATTCCTTCCATTTGACTTAACTGCTGCATTCCGTAGTCTAACAGCTCCTGTTCGTAAGCCGCAATGTGATCAAAACCAACTTCGTTTAAATAATCAATTGCAACGCCTAATACAATACCACCTGCAATGTTTGGTGTACCGGCTTCAAACTTATGCGGCAAACAGGCATAAGTAGTTTTTTCAAACCTAACTTCCTTAATCATTTCGCCACCACCCTGATATGGTGGTAGTTTGTTTAACCAAACTTCTTTACCGCACAGAATCCCTGTTCCGGTTGGTCCGCCAATTTTATGACCCGAAAAAACGTAAAAATCGCAATCCAAATCCTGAACATCGGGTTTTAAATGCGGTGTTGCTTGTGCACCATCTATTAAAACGGCAGCTCCTACTTGGTGTGCTTTTTCAATAATGAATTTGACCGGATTTACAACACCCAAGGCATTTGAAATATGGTTAACCGCAACAATTTTTGTGTTTTTTGTCAGTAAGTTTTGATACGCATCCATATCCAACGAACCATCTTGCAACATTGGAATCACCTTTAAAGTCGCTCCTGAACGTTCGCACGCAAACTGCCAAGGCACAATATTGGAATGATGTTCCAGATGTGAAACAATAACTTCATCGCCCGGTTTTAAGATTTGACCAAAACCGTTTGCTACCAGATTTATTCCGAAGGTTGTGCCTGATGTAAACAAAACCTCGAAACTGTTTTTGGCATTGATGTGTTTTTGGATTTTTATACGCGATTCTTCGTAAGCATCGGTTGCAACCTGACTTAAATGATGCACGCCACGGTGAATGTTTGCATTGATTTCGCTATAGTATTTTACTTCGGCATCAATAACAACTTGTGGTTTTTGCGATGTAGCGGCATTATCAAAATACACCAGCGGTTTTCCATTTACTTGTTGATTAAGTATAGGAAAATGACTGCGTATTTTATTTATATCGAACTTCATAGAAACTTCTAAAAAAAATTTATACAAAGATACTAATATTAAATCAGACGAAAGAACGATTGAAATTGGAATTTAGAATGGTTGTAAATAAAAAGTACTGAAACTTGTTTATTTTTTTATCATTTGTAAAAAACAGAAATAAATAAATTCAAGACCTTTGTACCCATAAAATTTAAATCATGAATTGGATTATTTTAATTGTTGCCGGATTGTTCGAGGTGCTTTTTACAACTTGTTTGGGTAAAGCCAAAGAATTATCGGGAACCGAAGCGTATGGTTGGTACGCCGGTTTTGTAATTTCACTAATCATAAGCATGGGCTTGTTAATGAAAGCTACCGAAACATTACCGCTTGGAACAGCTTATGCGGTTTGGACAGGTATAGGTGCGGTAGGTACCGCAATTGTAGGTATAGTTGTTTTTAAAGATCCTGCTACTTTTTGGCGCGTGTTTTTTATTACAACGCTTATTGGATCGATCATCGGACTAAAAGCCGTTTCTGCGCATTAAAAAAGACTTCTTTTCAGAAGTCTTTTTTAATTTTTATATATCAAACCCAATGTTCACACCCAGTTTCATTGAGATTAGTTTTTGAAGTTTTAATTGAAGATCTGGAATGGCAACCGACGATAAAACCTCATCGGTAAACGCATACATCAACAATGCTTTTGCTTCTTTTTTAGGGATACCGCGCTGCTGCATATAGAACATAGCAGATTCATCTAACTGACCAATGGTACAACCATGAGAACATTTTACATCATCGGCAAAAATTTCCAATTGCGGCTTGGTGTTCAAGGTAGCTTTATCTGTCAGTAAAATATTGTTGTTTTGCTGAAAAGCATCGGTTTTTTGTGCAATTTTATCTACATAAATCTTTCCGTTGAAAACTCCAGTAGATCGATCGTCATAAATTCCTTTATAATTTTGGTGCGATTCACAATTTGGTTCTTCATGGCTCACCAACGTGTAATGATCCACATGCTGTTTTTCGCCTATAATGGTAATTCCTTTCAAAGTAGAATCGATACGCTCGCCTTTCTGATAGAAATTCAAATTGTTTCTTGTAATGTTTCCACCAAAAGAAAAGGTATGAACTGATACGCGACTTTCCTGTTTTTGTTCGATATACGTGTTATCAACCAAATCGGCAGTCAGCAAATCGTTTTGTAATTTGTAGTAATCAACAATGGCACGTTTTGCAGCATAAATTTCGGTTACGCTGTTTGTTAGCATTGGCAATTCTGACAAAGACTGATGACGTTCGATAATCTGAACATGTGCATTTTCGCCTACAATAACCAAGTTTCTTGGTTGAACAAAGTTTGATGCTCCGGTTGTAAAGTACAAAATCTCGATTGGTTTCTGTACTACAGTCGATTTTGGAATGTTAATATAAGCACCTTCTAAAGAATACGCCGTATTTAAATTCGTTAAACTGTCTTCTTTGTTTGCAATCTGATTAAAATAAGTATCAATAACCATTTTATATTTAGGCTTTGTTAATGCCGAAGACATTAAGCAAACATCTAAACCATCGTGCGTTGTAGATGACAAATGCGATGAAAAAACACCATTGATAAACACTACTTTGTAGGTATCAACATCGTTTAAAAAATATTTTTTAACGTCTTTCCAGTCTACAGCTGTTTCGTTTTTAGGAAGAATATTGAAATCGTTTGCCAACACGGCATTTAACGACGTATATTTCCAAGCTTCTTCTTTTTTTGAAGGAAATCCTTTATTTTCGAACACCTTTAAAGCATCGGTACGCACATCGTGCAAGGTTGAGTTTACATCTACCTTTTGTTCAAATGCTAAAAATGATGATAATAATTTTTCTTTTAAATCCATTATTTGCTTTGTTTAAAGTTTAAAGTTTGTTTTGTTTAAAGTTGTGGAACCTTAAACATGGAACCTTAAACCATTTAAACTAAATTATTTCAACCAATCGTATCCTTTTTCTTCTAATTCAAGTGCTAATTCTTTACCACCTGTTTTAACGATTTTTCCATCGTGTAAAACGTGAACAAAATCAGGAACAATATAGTCTAACAAACGTTGGTAGTGCGTAATTACAACAACCGCATTGTTTTCGTTTTTCAGTTTGTTTACTCCGTTTGATACAATTCTTAAAGCATCGATATCCAAACCAGAATCTGTTTCATCCAAAATCGCGATTTTAGGATTTAACATAGCCATTTGAAAAATCTCGTTACGTTTTTTCTCTCCACCCGAAAAACCTTCGTTTAAAGATCGAGATAAAAATTTACGGTCGATTTCCAACAATTCTGCTTTTTCTTTAATTAACTTCAACATTTCGTTTGCAGGCATGTCTTCCAAACCGTTTGCTTTACGCGATTCGTTGATTGCCGTTTTCATAAAGTTGGTTACAGAAACACCCGGAATTTCAACCGGATACTGAAACGATAAGAAAATTCCTTTGTGTGCACGTTCCTCCGGAGCCAAATCTGCAAGATCTTCGCCTTCTAAAATAATTTCTCCTTCCGTAACTTCAAAGTTTTCGTTACCAGCAATTACAGACGATAAGGTTGATTTACCTGCACCATTTGGTCCCATGATTGCATGAACTTCACCTGCTTTTACTTCAAGATTAATTCCTTTTAATATTTCTTTGTCCTCTACAGAGGCGTGTAGGTTTTTAATTTGTAACATTTTTTCAAGATTTGAGATTTGAGATATGAGAAACGAGCTCTCTACCGTCTTAAATCAATATTTATAGTAATCTTATTATTCTAACTTCTCAATACTAATTTCTAATATCTTTTTTATCCTACCGATCCTTCTAACGAAATTTCTAATAGTTTTTTAGCTTCCACAGCAAATTCCATTGGTAGTTTGTCTAAAACCTCGCGTGAAAATCCGTTTACGATTAAGGCAATTGCCGTTTCGGTTGGAATTCCTCTTTGGTTACAGTAGAAAATCTGATCTTCACCAATTTTACTTGTGGTAGCTTCGTGTTCTAACTTGGCTGTTGAATTTTTCGATTCGATATACGGAAAAGTATGCGCACCACATTCGTTACCCATTAACAAAGAATCACATTGCGAAAAGTTACGGGCATTTTCTGCACGTGAACCAATCTGCACCAATCCACGGTAAGAATTCTGTGATTTACCTGCCGAAATTCCTTTTGAAATAATAGTCGACTTGGTATTTTTTCCTAAATGGATCATTTTTGTTCCGGTATCTGCCTGCTGATAATTGTTGGTTACGGCAATTGAATAAAACTCTCCCACCGAATTATCGCCTTTTAATATACAAGACGGATATTTCCATGTAACAGCCGATCCTGTTTCAACCTGTGTCCAAGAAACCTTCGCATTTTTCTCTGCCAAAGCACGTTTTGTTACAAAGTTGAATACACCACCTTTACCTTCTTTATCGCCCGGGAACCAGTTTTGTACTGTTGAATATTTAATCTCAGCATCGTTCATTGCAATCAACTCTACAACTGCTGCGTGTAATTGGTTTTCATCGCGACTTGGAGCGGTACATCCTTCTAAATAAGAAACATACGATCCTTCATCGGCAATTAACAGCGTACGTTCAAACTGACCTGTACCTGCCTGATTGATACGGAAATAAGTTGATAATTCCATTGGGCAGCGAACGCCTTTTGGTATGTAACAGAAAGATCCGTCTGAAAAAACAGCCGAATTTAATGCCGCATAATAATTATCGGTTTTTGGAACAACAGAACCAATGTATTTTTTTACTAATTCCGGGTGCTCTTTAATAGCTTCGGAAATCGAACAGAAAATAATTCCTTTTTCGTTCAAGGTTTCTTTAAAAGTTGTAGCAACCGAAACAGAATCAACCACAATATCCATTGCAATGTTGTTCATACGTTTTTGCTCTTCTATAGAAATTCCCAACTTTTTGTACATTGCCAAAAGTTCGGGATCTACATCGTCTAACGTTTTGTTTGGATCTACATCTTTTGGTGCCGAATAATATGAAATTGCCTGAAAATCTGGTTTTTCATAAGTTACATTTGCCCAATTAGGCTCGGTCATTTTTTGCCAAATTCTATAAGCATCTAAACGCCATTCAGTCATCCATTCGGGCTCGTTCTTCTTTTGAGAAATCGCTCGAACTATATCTTCATTCAGACCCACAGGAAACGTTTCAGATTCTAATTCAGTATAAAATCCGTATTCGTATTCCTTTGTTTCTAATTCTTTTTTTAATTCTTCTTCTGTGTACTTACTCATACTTTCTATTTAAAAAATCTAAAAAATCTAAAAAAATCAAAAATATGCCGTTACGACTTTTTATTTTGCATTTCCAAATTTTTTAAATATTTAATATAATTTCCTAATTGTTTTGAAATTTCTAAAACATCATTTCTGTGATTATAGAAATTTTCTTCATTGATATAATCTAGTAATTGTAAAAAATTAAACATATTTCTACATTCGCCGGCAGAACCTTTAGAAAAATACAAAAATCTAATTAATTCTTTTTTTGTTTCTCTTTCAAATCCTTCCGCAATATTATTTGATATAGATAATGCTGCTCTTTGTAATTGATCTTTTAAACCATAATCTTTAGCTATGTGTTCATTAGTTAATGTTAGTTTATAAATTTTAACACCAAATTGCAACGCTTTTTGATAAACCTCCATTTCTTCAAATGAACTATATTTTGCCATGTTTTATAATTTAAATGATCTAAACAATTTAAAACATAAAAATAATGAAATTGATTTTGGTTATTTAGATGTTTTTCTTTTTTTGGTTATTCCTTTCTTTGGATTTTTTAGATTATTTACAATGAAAAACTCTCTCCGCAACCGCATGTTCTGGCTGCATTAGGGTTGTTAAAAACAAATCCTTTACCGTTTAAACCGCCTGAAAATTCTAAAGTTGTACCTACTAAATACAGAAAACTTTTTTTATCTACCGCGATTTTCACACCGTTATCTTCAAAAATTTTATCGTTTTCTAAAGCATTTTCATCAAACTTTAGTTCATATTCTAATCCTGAGCAACCACCACTTTTCACTCCAACACGAATAAAGGCAGTTTCTGGGTTTAAACCGTCATCTTCCATCAACATTTTAGCTCTTCTTGCAGCCGATTCTGATACTTTTATCATGATTTTCGGGTTTTTAATTTTACTAACTGCAAAGATAGTTACAAAATATGATTTTTATCATATTAATAACAATATTATAACTTATAGTTCTATAAATTGAATTTATACTAAAAAGCCACTCCGCAAAAACAGAGTGGCTAAAAATAAAATATTTAAAAGCAGATAGATTAGAATGTAAATTTAACCGAAGCATTCCATGTGCGACCAAAACCAAAATAAACCTGGTTGGTTGTGTTTATGCCTTTATAGGCTGTTTCACCTTCGGCACCAGTTAACATATTTGCAGTATTTGATTGTGTGATATATTCGGTATCGAACAAGTTGTTTACGTTAACACGGAAGCTTAAACGGTTTTTATCTGTTAGGTTTAGCGCATAAGACACACCTGCATCAACCAAACCAAAAGAAGGTAATTCTAGATTTTCTTTTCGTTGCACGTTTGCATACAGATTTTGGTAGTAACGGTAGTCTGCATCGATAGATAAGTTTGGCAAAATTTTGTATTTAGCCCCCAAACCAAATGATGTTTGTGCGGCGTTACCTACCTTACCACCATCGATATCGTTTGTAGATGTTTCTAAAATTTCGCGGTCTTCGGTTCTAACTTCGGTTACAGTGCTACCTTTGTATATCCAGTCACCAATAGATGCAAAACCTTTTACTTCTAAATTATACAATGGTTTTGCCTGTATATCCAACTCGATACCTTGGTGGTCTTGTTTAACACCACGGTTTACGGTAAATAATTGCTGCCCCTCAAGTTGTGGATATTTTGGATCATTAGCACTTACGGTTTTAACCTCACTTTCTACTCGGTTTGCCCAAGTAGTTTTGTAAGCATTTACGTTAACAGAAACAAATTCTGAAACAAACTTATATCCTAACTCTAAACCAACAATATCTTCGTTTTTAGTATATGGATTTACCGTATTACCAAAACTTAAATAAATATTATCATGGTAAGGTTGGCGTGAATAGACACCTGCATTACCAAAAAAGGTATGTTTATTGTCGATATTATAAGAAGCACCTCCTTTTACGTTGTAACCAACGTTGTTAACTTTTTCTGATTTTTCTTCTTGCGGAGTGTACTGGTAATAATCCCAACGAACATGACTTTGGTTTGATACAGCGCCTTGGAAGAATGCCGAAAAACGATCGTTTGCATATTCTAACTGCGTGAATAATCCGCCGTAATTAATGGTTTCAGAATAATCATATCCATATTTATCTTCAGGATTTTTTGCAAAACCAGACAATACTTTCCAAGGATTTGTAGAAAATGTTTCTGTTAAGCGCGCTTTTGGGTCTCTTAATCTTGATCCTGTTGCATCAACATGAAAAGATCCTCCCATTAAATCGGTTAACTGACGGAAGTGATCTCCCTGATAAGATCGTAAATCAAGACCTAAATTGAAGGTTAAATTGTCTGTGAATTTATGTCCGAAATTAGAAACTACTCCGTACCATGCATGATTGTTCACCGATGCGCGAATTGCATATTTTGATTCTCCTGTTAAAGCATTTTCATCATATTTTGATTGAATATCTCTTAATCCGCTCCCGTCTTGTAAAACTGGTGAAGATCCAATTGGCCCTGTTCCACCACCTCGTCCGAATGATGCATAAACCACCGTTGATAGGTTAGACAGTTCGTTAATTTTCCAATCCCAGTTTAAATTTAAAACCGGTTTATGGTAGTAGTTTCTTCTTTCGTTAAACGCTTTTCCGTTAACATATCCCCAGTTGTTGTTGAATTTTAGTCCAAAAACATCATAACCTGGTGTTTTTATAATTTTGTTATCTTTTTCATCATAAACTGTAGCAATAGGTTTTGCATAATTCTGGTCGTGCCATTGTGGTGCACCCGTAATTAAAAAGTTGAAATTATGCTTTTCGTTTGCCTTGTATCCTAACGAAACAAAATAGTTTTGTCCTTGCCCGGCTGTCATATCGTTATAACCATCACCTTGCCAATGCGAGAACATAGCGGTTACACCAAAACCATTTTCCTGTAAACCTGTACTGTATCCTGCGGTAGATTTAAAATAATTGTCGTTACCCAAGCCGGCTTTTAAAAATCCGCCTTCTCTCATTTCGGTTGCTTTGGTAATAAAGTTGATTGTTCCACCAACCGATGAAATTGCCAGTTTAGAAGATCCTAAACCACGCTGAATTTGAATAGCATTGGCAATATCGCCCATTCCAGACCAGTTAGACCAATACATGTTACCGTCTTCCATTCCGTTGATTGGCTGACCGTTTAAAAGGAAGGCTGTATTTGATTGATCGAAACCACGAGTGTACATTTGCGTATCACCAAATCCGCTTGATTCACTTGTTACATAAACCGATGGCGTGTTTACCATTACACCAGTAATATCGCGAGAACCAATTTTTTCTTCGATTTCCGGTCTTTTTATGGTTGATACCGCAATTGGTGTTCTACGCCCTTCGGCAACATCAATAACTCCGCGAGCCATTACAACTATTTCGCTTAACGATTCTGAACTTTCGTTTAAATAGATCGTTCCCAGATTTAATTCGGTAGCTGTATCAAAGTTGAAATTGATTGTTTTTGATACATAGCCCATTGAAGAAACTTCGATTTCACCTTGAGTTAAGTTGGTAGTTATGGTAAAAGATCCATCTTGATTGGTTACAAAACCATCTGAAGTTCCTTTTACATATACTTCAACTCCAGACAAAGCCGTGTTACTTGCTGTATTATAAACAACACCCGATAATTTGTTTTGCGCATAGGAAGCCGTACTTGCAAATAATGCAAACAATGCCACTGTGCTTAGACGATTTTTCATTGTAATGTAGTTAAATTTTTCGGCTAAACTACTGTATCGATCTAAACAAAAAAAAGGTTCAGCGGTTAGTTAAAACTTAAATGATTATTTGGTAACACTATTTAAAAAACCAGCCAATTTGGTTAATAATTCAATAATATAAAACCTGTGAAAAGCAAAAAACGCAGCGAATAAATTGCTGCGTTTTGTTTACATTTCTTTTGAATTATTTGCCTGATCTACATCTGCCATTAATTGCGATGGATCAATTACTACTGCCTTTATTTTTTTTCCTTTTGTGTCGAATTTAAAATCGAATGTTGGATACGCCCAATCCCACCCTTTTAAAACGGTACGCTTTATTTGTGGATACGGATTGTCTTTTGACCAGCGCATCAACGTATTCGGAATGTAGAAGCTTTCGGTTGAATCATCGCTGTAAACCACCACCAGATCAATAGGCATTGGCATTCTGCCGATTCGTTCTAAAGTGATGTTTGCTTCGTTGCCTTTAACCTCAACATTTTTAATACCGTAGTCTATGGTGTTTACAGTTTGTGTCCAATCAACCAAATACCAATCCAACACAGCGCCCGAAACACGTTCTGCAGTTCGTTTAAAATCGTTTGGAGTTGGATGTGAGAATTTATAATCGTTGTAAAAACGCTGTAATGTTTTAAACGTATTGTCCCAGCCAATTACATACGCCAATTGTGTAATGAAAACAGCGCCTTTTGTATAAGCCGAAATTCCGTAGTTCATATTATCATCAAAACGATCGGCGTGCGTAGAAAGTGGTTGTTCGCCACCCATTTTTACCATGTAGTTGTAATTGTTGTACATACTTTGAAACGGATTTTGATCTTCCTGATTCTTTTTATCCAT
>CAMLFV010000066.1 GCA_946479395.1 uncultured Flavobacterium sp.
TTTCAATTGTTGCTTTAGGATTCAATTCTTTAAGTAACAACCCAAGTGTAGCGCTCATGATTCCGGCACCAATTAATACTACATCGCTTTCTGTACTTTTGTTTGTTGACATTTTTAAATGATCTGTTATTTAAAACTTGCTTAATTTATGTTTAAAACCTGTTGCTGCTCATGTAATCTTGCAGTAAAATGGTTGCTGCAATTTCATCGACCAAGGCTTTGTTTTGTCGTTGTTTTTTCTTTAAACCGCTATCGATCATTGTTTGAAAAGCGATTTTAGACGTAAAACGTTCATCTATTCTGATAATTTCTATCTGCGGATACAGATTTGCTAATTTTTCTACGAACTTATTAATTTCAGCTCCGATACTTGAAGCTTCATTATTCATACGCTTTGGTTCGCCAACTATTATTTTTGAAACTTTTTCGGTTTTAAAATAGTTTTCTAAAAACGGAAAAATATTCTTTGTTTCAACAGTTGTCAATCCCGAAGCAATGATCTGCATTTCGTCGGTCACGGCAATTCCGGTACGCTTTCCACCGTAATCAATTGCCATTAGCTTGAAATTATTAGTATTCAAACGTTCCGTAATTAGATTTTATGGTTAACTTTTTAGAATTAGAAGCTTCTACCCTTCCAACAATTTGTGCGTTTACGTTAAACGATTTAGAAATAGCAATAATTTCTTCGGCAATCTCCGGGTTCACGTACAATTCCATTCTATGACCGCAGTTGAAAACCTGATACATTTCTTTCCAACCGGTTTGCGATTGCTCTTGTATCAACTTAAATAACGGCGGAACATCAAATAAATTATCTTTAATTACGTGAACATTATCTACAAAATGCAAAATTTTTGTTTGTGCACCACCCGAACAATGCACCATTCCGTGCACATCAGTTGCATTAAATTTTGCTAATATCTCTTTTATAATTGGTGCGTAGGTTCTAGTTGCAGAAAGCACTAATTTACCAGCGTTTATTGGTGATCCTTCTACTTCATCGGTTAATTTCTTTGCACCAGAATAGATCAAATCTTTTGGAACTGACGGATCAAAACTTTCCGGATAATTTTCAGCCAAATAATGAGCAAAAACATCGTGACGAGCAGATGTTAAACCATTGCTGCCCATTCCGCCATTGTATTCTTTTTCGTAAGTTGCCTGACCGAAAGATTCCAAACCAACAATAACATCGCCTGGTTTAATATTGGCATTGTCAATTACATCGCTGCGTTTCATTCGAGCCGTAACAGTAGAATCTACGATAATTGTTCGAACAACATCACCAACATCAGCCGTTTCGCCACCTGTAGAATGAATGGTCACTCCGAATTTTTTCAATTCATCGATCAATTCTTCTGTTCCATTGATAATTGCCGAAATAACTTCGCCCGGAACCAAATTTTTATTTCTACCAATTGTAGATGACAACATGATGTTATCTGTGGCACCAACACACAACAAATCATCGATATTCATGATTAAGGCATCTTGTGCGATACCTTTCCATACAGATAAATCACCGGTTTCTTTCCAATAAAGATACGCCAAAGACGATTTTGTTCCAGCGCCATCGGCATGCATAATCAAGCAATAATCTTCGTCATTGGTTAAATAATCGGGAACAATTTTACAGAAAGCTTTAGGAAATAAACCTTTATCAATGTTTTTAATAGCATTATGCACATCTTCTTTTTGGGCAGATACCCCACGTTGCGCATAACGGTTTGTACTATTATCTGAATTCATATTTTTGTGTGTTGTTGTGCAAATTTACATTTAAAAACAATGTTTTGCAATGGAATTAATAACAAATATCTAACGATTGCATAATTTGTTACAAAGTACGCAAAATCGTAGTGGCATCGGCTTGTGCTTGCGGCAAAATGGTGATATCTGCTACTTGCACATGTTTTGGCTGATTTACTGCAAATGCGATATTTGCGGCAATATCTTCGGCTTTTAAAGGATCATAACCTTGATATACTTTACTTGCGATATCTTCATTTCCTTTAAATCGAACCAAAGAAAATTCGGTTTCTACAGCACCGGGAGCAATTCCGGTAATTTTAATACCCAATGGTAAAAAATCTAAACGCATGCCTTTTGTCAGTGCTTCAACCGCCCATTTTGATGCGCAATAAGTAGTTCCGTTTGCGTATGCTTGTTTACCGGCAATCGATGAAATATTTATTATATGTGCATTATCAGATTTTTTAATAAATGGCAAACACGCTTTGGTAACGTAAATTAATCCTTTTACGTTGATATCAATCATGGCATCTAAATCATCTAAATCGGCATCTTGAAAACTAGCCAAACCATGTGCGTTACCTGCGTTGTTAATCAATACATCTATATTTTGCCATTTGGTAGGAATTGAATCAAAAGCAGCAAAAACTTCTTCTTTCTTAGCAACATCAAACTGTAATAATAAAGTTGCTGTATCAATAAGTTCGGCTTGCAGTTGTTGTAATCGTTCCAATCTTCTTCCGCACAGAATCAATCGGTTTCCTTCAGCCAAAATCTTTGCGGTTGCATAGCCAATTCCTGAACTGGCACCGGTAATAAGTATTGTTTTCATTTTAACGAAATCTTTTGGCAAAGGTAAAACACATTTTTAAATAACTGTTTGTTTTAAGCCCTGCATAATGCATTGCCATAAATAATTAAAGAATGATTTTTCGTTGGTACGGTCAACAGGTTTAATTTCCACTTTTTTAAATCCATCGGTATTCGATCGAACCACCACATTGGCAGCAGCCGTTAAAAATTTACGTTCCTTGTTTTCTTTGTTAAGCAGCGTCATTTTTAAATTGTTGAAATCCATGGCATACTGCCCCGTTGCCGTATTATTGTTCCCGCTGAAATTAAATGCCATGTGATCGATTTTTCCATCTGCCTGCACTTTCAAATAAGGTTTTAAAAACGGATTCATTGCCGGAGCCGGAAAGTTTTTTAAATCGCCATTAATATTGAATTTTTCAGATCGATCCATAATATCAAACTGCCAGCTTGCCACCAAATCGCCTTTCTGCATAAATTTTGTTCTGACAAATATCTGGGTTTTTGGTCCGTTGGAACGCTTGTATCCGCTGTAAAGATTCGTTGCTGTTAAGTTAAAATTCGTAAAAGTAAGCTTGCCCGGGGTGGTACTCGTTGCTGTATCTTCTTCGTACGAAAGTTTTGAATTCTTAATTTTTAACGTTTGAATTTCAAAAGGAAAATCAACATTTCGCAATCTGTAGCTATACAAATGATTTTCTTTAGGAGTTAAAGGAACTGAAACATCGCGGTAAATTTGCGCATCCATATTGTTTAAAAGCACTTCTTTAAACTTTATGAAAAATTCATCTTGCGCATCAAATCCCCAAGTAAAATTATTGAATTGCAACTCATTTGCCGATAAATTGTAATAATCTTGAGCGTATTTTAATTTTGCTGCATGTTGTTTTCGACTTATTTTCGGAATCATTTTAAAATCTTTTACCGATGCATTAGCCTGTTTCAGCACAATTCCAGCTGCGTGAATGTTGTAATCTTTTCCGGTATCAAAATGAATTTTCCCTGTTGTTAGCAACGGATTTTTATACACAAACGGAACATTTTCTAAAACCGTTTTATCGTCAACCCTAATATCACTTAATGTTAAATTAAAATTGCTAATCGTTAGTTTTTTATATTTTGCCGCATGATCTTTTAAAACGTAATTAGCGTTGTTTACCGACACTTTTTTTATTAAAATTAAATCGTTGAGTTTACTTGGTTCGCTTGTTTTTTTAGATGGATTTTTCTTTGGAACATGAACAAACTGCGGATTATTCAACTGAAATTCATCAATTACTAAATGTTGTTTTACTTTGTTTGATATTTTTTTGATTTTGATATCAAAATTGCTCACATTTAAAACTCCCAACGAATTAAATGCAGATTTTTTTATATCGATTTGATCAACATCCAACTGAAAAGGAATCAACGGCTGTACTAATTTTTCGGTATCTTTTTTTGCTTGTTGAACAACCGTTTGATTTTTCTGATCTAAAATTTTCACATTAATCGAATCAATCGAAATTGCGCCGATCTTTACAAATAAATCGTCGGTTTTATTATAGCTCCAATCGGTATTTTTCAGAGTAAGTTTCGGAACATCAACCAACAATCGGGTATTTGTTTCGGTATGTGTATTTTTAAATTCTTTAGATGATTTGTAAGGCAATAGTCTAAAATTGTTTACCGTAACATTCTGCATATCAATAACAATACTGTTCGATTTTACAATTTGCAGATCATTAACCACACTATAAACAGAATCAATTTTAAAGCTATAATCGGTATATGTAAACGGAATGTCTTTTTGCACCGTATATTTTCCCATGTGAATTCCGTTGATCTCTGCGTTGAAATTAAAAATCTCGTGCAACAAGGTATCATTTCCGGCAGTCATCATTTTTAAATGCGCTTTTTGCACACTAATTTTATCAATATCTATAATCGAAGATAATTTAGATTCACTTTTAAGAGTATCGCGAACCGCAGGTTTTAAAACGGTAATATCCGGACCACTAACATAAATGGTGTAGGCTTTTAAATTTTTATTTTTGATTAATTCGTAGAAATTTACTCCGGTAACGCTGATACGCTCTACCTTACCAAAAAAATCGATGTCTTTTTTAATATTGGCATTCTTCTTAGGCGTCAGTTCCACATTTTCTATAGACAAGCTGTTGCTGAAAATAGAGAAATTCATATCATTATAAACCAAATTATACGCCGTATCGTTTTTGTCTTCTATAATTTTTGGCAATTGTTTTTTTATAATGATATTTATTGCAACGTTTACTAGAACTGCCAACAATAGTATCGACAAGACAATGATGCCTATGATTTTTACAGGTTTGGTGATTTTCATAAAAGCTACATTTTTTATTAAATTTATAAAAAAAATCTGACTTTAAAGAATTTTAATTATCATAGGTTTTAGCAATTTTTTCAATATTCATGCTTCTTGCACTAGCGTCGAAAATCTCTTTGTACACTCCGTTTTGTTTGTAAATTTCTTCATGTTTTCCCACTTCGGTAATTTTACCTTCTTTCATTGCATAAATAATATCGGCATCGATAATTTGTGAAATACTGTGCGAAATAATAACAACCGTTCGGTTTTTCTTTATGGCATCTAAGCTGTTTTTAATTTGTTCGGTAGCGATAGCATCTAAACTTGCAGTTGGTTCGTCAAGAAAAATTATTGGCGGATTTTTTAAAAACATTCTGGCAATGGCTATGCGCTGTTGTTGACCGCCCGATAATGCAGTTGCTTTAGTTTCGTACTGATCTGGTAATTTTAAAATTTGTTCGTGAATGTATGCTTTTTTAGCGGCTTCGACCACTTCTTCATTTGTAGCATTTACTTTTCCGTAGCGAATATTATCTGCAATTGATCCGCTAAAAATATGATTTTTTTGAAGTACCAAACCGATATTTTCCCTTAAAAAATGCGTGTCGTAATCTTCTAACAGAATTCCGTCTAAAAGAATTTCACCCGATGAAGACGTGTAAAATTTATCAAGCAAATTTATAATGGTGCTTTTACCCGCGCCCGACAAACCTGCTAAGGCAGTAATTTTATTTGGTTGAATATCAATATTTATGTCAAAAAGTGCTTTTGTTCCGTTTGGATACGCAAAGGATACATTATTCAATTTAAAATTGCCCTTTAAAGGAATATTTTTTACTGTTCCCGATGCTTCTGTTTCGTGATTGGCTTCTAAAATTTCAAAATAACTTTCAGAATAAATAATGGCATCGTTCATTTCATCGTAAATTCTATGCAATTGCCTTATGGGCGCCGAAACATTGTTAAAAAGTAAAATATGAAACATAATAGAACCAATAGACATATTGCCGGTAAGCACAAAATAAGCCGTTAAAATAATAATGATTACCACACCAAATTGTTCAATAAAAGATTTTAATCCGTCGAAAAAGAAACTGGTTTTACGTGTTTGCAACTGGTTGTTGGTTAATTCGTTTTGCAGCTGCAGCTGCTTTTTTGATTCGATATCTTCTCTATTAAACGATTTTATAACAGTAATTGAATCGATAATACTGATAATTCCCTGTGATTTAGATTCGCGAAAACCACGTAAATTTCTACGCCAGCCACTTAATTTCTGTGCCTGCTTTTTGGTAACAATAAAATAAACCGGAACAATACACAAGCCAACCAAACCAACATAAAAATTTGCCTGAAACATAAAAAACAATGCAACAATAGCATTTGCAAAAAGCGGTAAAATATCAATAAAAAAGTTTTGAACCAACCGGGTTAAACTTTCAATACCACGATCAATACGGGTTTGCAATCGGCCTGCTTCGTTATCGTTTGATGTAAAAAAAGATAACCGGTAAGTTAAAATCTTATCTATAATTTTCTGTGCAAGATCTTTAGAAACATAAATGCGCAGTTTTTCCCCGTAATATTTTTGTCCAAATGTTATAAAAGCATTTAAAATTTCTTTACCAATTAATACAATTGAAATAAAAATAAGTAATTTTAAGCCTAACTGCAAAGCATCTTGGCTGGGTATTAATAAGGTAAGTTCATCTACCGTGTAACGTAAAATCCAAGCATTAATTTGTGCAGTTAACGAACCTATTAAAGTAAGCAGCAACGTTGCTATAACCAGTTTTCTATAGGGCTTTATAAAGTGTTGTAAGTATTTAAACAGAGTTGAAATTTGCATTTTTATTTAAAAATAAGAAAAGATTGCCAAGAACCCTCGGCAATCTTTAAAATAAATATGAAATACAAAGTTTAATTTTGTAAGTAGTAAAGTTATTGATATTTAATTGATTACACAAATAAATTTTTAAAATGTCTGAAATTAAACTGTTAAAAATAAATGATTTTAAAAGTAAAGAGCCCGAAAACTCTTTTTACGCCAACACAATTACCAATCATTTGCTTTTACATCACTCGCGAATTGAAAAGCCTCACAAGCATAATTTTTATGCTGTTTTTCTGTTTACAAAAGGCACCGGAATGCACGAAATTGATTTTAATAAGTACGAAGTAAAACCTGGATCGGTCTTTTTTCTGTATCCCGGGCAAACACATTCTTGGGAGCTTTCAAACGATATTGACGGATACATTTTTTTTCATACCGAAGATTTTTATGAAATGACCTATGTGAATAATTCTATTAAAGATTTTCC
The DNA here is from genome assembly GCA_946479395.1 of uncultured Flavobacterium sp. The sequence continues at coordinate 7,219 of CAMLFV010000066.1, forward strand.
TTTTTTCGAATCGAATTACTCTGAGAAATGTATTTATTTAACTGAAGATCAATGCCGATTAATTGAAGATCTTTTTAAAACACTTTTACTAGAATCTGCAAATGAAGAATGGAAGAAAAAACAATTGATCTTATCATATTTAACACAGATCTATATTTATTTAAACCGATTTTTAGAAACACAGAGTGAAGTAAATTTTTCAGATTTAAGACATTATCAATCAGTCTTTTCAAAATTTGAAAAATTGGTAGACGAACATTTTTCGAAAATAAAATCAGCAACTGAATATGCTGATTTATTGAATATTACACAAAAACATTTAAATAGAATTGTTAAGTCGATCACCCAAAAAACAACAACCGAAATTATCACCGATCGTATTGTTCTGGAAGCGAAACGACAATTGCTTTACACCAATAAAACCTTAAACGAAATTGCGTTTGATTTAGGTTTTACAGACTATACTTATTTTTCGCGATTGTTTAAAAAACAGGTTACAATTACGGCATCAGATTTTCGGAAAATGTATAAAAACGAAAAATAAAATTTAAACTTCGTCTTCTTTTTTGTAAAATAGATTAAGCCACATTAAACGCGATACACGATAATTAAACGTAGATAATATTAATATTACAAGCACAACACCAATAAAAATACTTAAAAAACCTATTTTAAACAACAAACCTAAAACAAAAACTGCCACCATTTCGGCAACTGTTAAAGCATAACTCATGTACATTGCACCAAAGTAAAAGCCAGGTTCACGGTGAAAAGAATAGTTGCATTTTGAACAGTGTTCGTGCATAATAGGCATTCTAAACAAAAACGGATTTCCTTTTACTTTAAAAACTTTGGTTCCGCCACATTTTGGACAAGTACCATCTAAAACTTTACTTACGTAAGACATTTCTTATTAATTTTGTACAAATATACGGCTATTTATCACGTTAAACCGTTTCAAAAAAACGCAATTAGTTGCACAATTCAGACATTTGATTAAATTTTACATGAGTACAAATTCAGCAGAAATACCTTGTTTTATTCCTTTTAACGAAGATGTGTCTCTTATAAAATTACCTACGAAATTAAATTTTCCGTTTTATTATGATGTTCATCCGTTATGCGAAATTGCTGCAAAACACCTGCAACATTTTTTAGAAACAAACAATCATTTACAGCATAATTTTGGCTTAGAAAAAAATACTGATTTACTGCCAATTGGAAAAATGTTTGGCGTTTTAATTGTTGAAAATAATGGTACATTAGGTTTTTTAGCAGCTTATTCAGGTAAATTGGCAAACAGTAATTCGGTTGCATTTTTTGTACCGCCAGTGTTTGATATGCTTACAGATAACGGTTATTTTTTACAGAAGGAAGATGAGCTGAATGCCATAAACAGAGAAATTGAAACGTTAGAAAACAATACTGATTTAAAAAATCTTATTAAAAATAGAACTGATTTAGAAGTATCTGCCAAACAAGAAATCGATTCTTTCAAAGAAAAAATTAAAATCAATAAACAAATTAGAAAGCAAGAAAGAATCTTAAAGAAAGAAATACTTTCTGTTGAAGAATATCAGCAATTTGAAGCCGATTTAATTAAACAGAGTTTATACGACAAACATTTGCTGAAAGAATCAGTAGGTAATTTTGAAGCTGAATTAAATTCAATCAAAAAAGAAATTTCCATCTTAACAGATCAAATTGAAATTCTAAAAAATCTTCGCAAAACAAAATCGAACGCATTACAAAACTGGCTTTTTACAAACTACACGTTTTTAAATGCCAAAGCTGAAGAAAAATCATTGCTCGATATATTTAAAACGGCACTTCACTCCCAACCTCCTGCTGGTGCCGGCGAATGTTGTGCTCCCAAATTATTTCAGTATGCGTACAAAAATAATTTAAAACCAATTGCTTTGGCAGAATTCTGGTGGGGACAATCGCCAAAATCCGAAGTTCGTAAGCACCAACAGTTTTATCCATCGTGTTGGGGTAAGTGCGAACCCATTTTAAGTCACATGCTGAAAGGATTACAGGTCGATGAAAATCCATTTTTAAAAAATCCTGCAAAAGACAAAGAATTGGAAATTATTTACGATGATGCTTATTTGGTGGTTGTAAATAAACCTGCCGAATTTTTATCGGTTCCCGGAATCAATATCAGCGATTCGGTTTATGAGCGAATCAAACATAGGTATCCACAGGCAACCGGTCCGTTAATTGTGCATCGGTTAGATATGTCCACTTCCGGCTTAATGGTTCTTGCAAAAAATAAAGACACACACGAACATCTTCAAAAACAGTTTATAAAACGCAAGGTTAAAAAAAGTTATATTGCTTTGGTAGATGGATTGATAGAAACGGATTCCGGTAAAATCGAACTGCCTTTACGGGTTGATTTAGACGATCGTCCGCGACAAATTGTCTGTTACGAATACGGAAAAATGGGAATTACCGATTTCAAAGTATTATCGAAAACCGAAAATTCAACCCGAATCCAATATTTTCCAATAACTGGAAGAACACATCAGTTACGAGTACATTCGGCTCATAAATCGGGTTTGAATGCTCCTATTAAAGGCGATGATTTGTACGGGACAAAATCAAATCGACTACATTTGCACGCACATACGTTGGAATTTTTTCATCCAATTACAAAAGAATGGGTTATTTTTAAGGCAGATCCGGATTTTTAAGCAAATCAACCTCACAAACTTTTTGTACATTTGTGTTGATTAATCACGGTTATGTACACAGTAGAAGTTAAAAATAACAGAACACGCAAGCAATTTTTAGATTTTCCGGTAAAATTATATCAGAACGATAAAAATTGGATTCAGCCTTTAAATCAGGACATTGAAAAAGTCTTTGATCTTGAAAAAAACAAGCTTTTTAAACGTGGCGGCAAAGCAATTCGTTGGATTTTGTTTAACGGAAACGATGAAGTAATTGGTAGAATTGCGGCTTTTGTAAATCCTAAATACGAGGGGAAAGCAGCTGTTGGCGGAATTGGTTTTTTTGAATGTATCAACGATCAAACCGCGGCAAATTATTTGTTCGATCAAGCAAAAGAATGGTTGAAACAGCATAAAATGGAAACCGTGGACGGACCGATAAATTTCGGTGAACGTGACCAATGGTGGGGCTTGCTGATTGAAGGATTTTACGAGCCTTTGTACAACATGAACTACAATTTTCCTTATTATATTGATTTGTTTGAAAATTATGGTTTTAAAATCTATTTTAATCAAGAATGTTTTTCATTGCCAATAACGCAAAAATTACAGCCTAAATTACACGAACGCCATGAAAATATTGCTAAAGACTCCAATTTTAAAGCTGAATATTTAAAACTGAATAATTTAGATAAATATGTTGCCGATTTTGTTACAATCTACAATAAAGCATGGGCAAGTCATGGCGGCGGAAAAGATATTTCTTTATCACAAGGAAAATTGATTTTTAAAACCATGAAACCGGTTATCGATCCTAAAATTGTATGGTTTGTATATTATAAAAACGAGCCGGTTGCTTTTTGGTTGAATCTACCCGATTTAAATCAGTATTTTAAGCATTTGAATGGGAACTTCGGACTTTTACATAAACTTAAATTTCTTTGGTATAAAACGTTTAGAAAGAGCAAACGTGTTGTAGGTGTTGCATTTGGCGTTGTTCCAGAATGGCAGGGAAAAGGTGTTGATAATTTTATGATTATTGAAGGTCAAAAAGTGATGAAAGCCGAATTAGCTTATACCGATTACGAAATGCAATGGATTGGCGATTTTAACCCCAAAATGATAAACGTAGCCAAAGGTTTAGGTGCCAATTTAAGTAGAAAATTAAGAACTTACCGTTATCATTTCGATACTTCAAAACCAGTAGAATTACATAAGGTTATAAAATAATAGAAGAAGCTGACATTTGTCAGCCTCTTCTCTTTAAAAAAATACCGCTTAACCTCAATAAATTAACGTGTATTTTTATTTAATTTATATTTGATGTTTAATTTATTACAATGTTTAAAAAGCATCAACAAACCTCGATTGTATTAGTAGTTTCCATTTTATTTTTTGGAATACCGTTTATAACATCGCCCGATTTACAAAATAATCCTTCGTTTTTTAATTCGCTTATTTTCTACAAACGCTGTATTGAAACCTTACTTATTGTAGTTTATTTTTATCTGAACTATTTCCTGTTTGTTCCTTACTTATATCACAAAAAAAAGTATTTAATTTTTATTATAATATCTATTTTTTTCTTGCTAATTGCAGTTAAACTTCCTGATTTAATAATTACGAACGAACAAATTCACAATGCATTAATCGCTCAAAATCCTGAATATAAAAGAAAAGGTCCACGACCGGAAATGCCTTTTTTTATGGAATTTTTAATCGATAAAAATGCCTATCAATTTTATCTGGCGTTATCAATCGGTATCTTACTAAAGACCAATCAATACATAAACAGTATGCAGCAGGACATGCTAAAAAGCGAAGTTTCGTATTTAAAAGCACAGATTAATCCACATTTTTTATTCAATACGTTGAATTCTTTATACGCTTTATCTTTAGTAAAGTCAGACGATGCACCCGATGCTATTTTAAAATTATCGTCGATTATGAGGTATGTTGTAACCGAAAGTTCAAAAGAAAAAGTATCTTTAAAGAGTGAATTAGATTATATTTCTGATTATATCGATCTGCAAAAACTCCGTTTGACAAAAAATACACAAATCGATTATCAAATTTCAGGATCTGTCGAAAATCAAACAATTGCTCCATTGCTTTTTATTCCGATTATTGAAAATTGTTTTAAATATGGGGTAAATCAAACAGAAAATGTAGTTATTAAAATTCATATTTCGGTTGATAATAACGAAATTTTGCTGGAAACTTTCAATAAAAAAGTGGCAAAAAATATTAGCGAATTAGAAAAAACTGAAACGGGAATCAGCAACACTCAAAAACGTCTAGATATTTTGTATCTTAACAAGTATAAATTAAACATTGAAAATACCGATACTGATTACAAAGTGCAACTAAAAATAAATTTAAAATGATAAAAGCAATTGCAATTGACGATGAACCGCTGGCTTTAACAATTTTAGAGCATTTGTGTAGTAAAAATAACGATGTTGTATTAGACAAAACTTTTACATCACAACAAGAAGCATTGAATTATTTGGAAAAATTTCCTGTTGATTTGATTTTTTTGGATATTCAGATGCCCGAAAACGACGGAGTTTCTTTTTATAAATCGTTACAAAACAAACTGTTGGTAATATTCACAACTGCTTTTGACAGTTATGCGGTTGAAGGTTTTAATGTAAATGCCGTTGATTATTTACTGAAACCAATTGCCTACGAACGATTTGAAACTGCTGTTGAAAAAGTAAAAAGGTTAAAACAATTGCCTGTTTCTGGTGTAGAAGATCCATTTATATTGATACGTGCCGATTATAAATTAAACAAAATCTATTTGAAAAGTATTCTCTTTATTGAAGGTTTAGATGATTACATTCAGATTCATATTGAAGGTAAAAGTAAAATTGTTGCTCGCATGTCTATGAAAAATATTATGGAACAATTATCAACATCAGATTTTATCCGTATTCACCGTTCGTTTATTATTCCTGTACAAAGAATTACATCGGTTCAAAGTAAATTTATCTTTATCAATGATCAGGAATTTCCGGTTGGCGATACTTATAAAGCTACTGTTTTACAGCTTTTAACCGATAAAAAAATATAATTTACCGATAATCTAAAAAAAATATTTAAATACACTTGCAGAATAAAAAAAACGTTGTACATTTGTACTATAACTCATCTATTACAGGACAAGTAATTAGAATGTTTTAGAATTTTTGAGTTTTTCATAAGTGTTTTTTTTGGTTATTAAAGTGGGTTTATTTCGGTAAACCCACTTTTCTTATTTAGTGGTTTCTGCTAAAAACCGTTCGGTAATAAAATCGATATCTTTAACTGATTTACGCATCCAATCTATCTTTTTTGCTAAAAGTTCTTCTTCTGAAAGTTTCCAATTTAATGTTGAATTCCGCAATTTATTTGTAATGCTGTTAATTACAATGGCAGCTGATACCGAAATATTCAAGCTTTCTGTAAAGCCATACATAGGGATTTTTATATAAGCATCTGCCTGATCCATAATCTCTTGAGATAATCCATTCTTTTCTGTGCCAAAAAATAT
>CAMLFV010000067.1 GCA_946479395.1 uncultured Flavobacterium sp.
GGGTGATGGATCCCGCACCCAACAACCTTTAAAACGCTGTAAACTCATTTACATGCTCTCGGTACTGTGCCGGAGCCATACCAGCAGCAGTTTTAAAAAAGCGTACGAAATTACTACTCTCTTCAAAATTTAATTCATACGCAATTTCTTTAATGCTTAATCCCGTATGTTTTAAGAGTACTTTCGCCTCATTTACACAAGCCATGGCAATGAACTTCTTAGGGGTGATACCATATACTTCCTTACACAGTGTAGTAAGTAGATTTACAGGTACTCCCAACTTATCCGCATAAAACAAAACACCACGTTCTTTTTTGACATGGGTTTTTATTAATTGGGTGAATTTGGATAACATAGTACGCATCTGAGGAGACAATCTCCTGGTATTGAACTCTTCTAATTTTTCAATATTGAGCGACAGGGCAAATAACAATATGCGCTGTATGGTATTGTGCGCCATTAGTGTATTCACCTCATTAAATTCTTTTTCTCGAAGGTATTTTAAATGATCTAAATAGGAATTAACAAAATGTACATACTGGTTTTCTAAATTTAAAAGATTTAAAACCTCTGTATTGTTAAAAAAAGAACAGCGCTCTAAAAAAATATGATCCGTATCGGTCATACAATAAAACTCATCTGTAAATTGAATATAATGCAATTCGTAAGGCTCGTTTGAAGTAAGGCGGAACATTTCGTTCTTACCTAAAAATAAACAGTCGTTTACTTTTAACTTTTTAGAGAGATGCGTTAAAGATAACGTTACACTGCCGCTTTTAAGCCATACCATTTGGTACACGTTTTTATATTGTGTAATATAGGTATCATTAGGTGTAAGATAACTAGCTACACCGGTTACATAACCATATTTGTTTATAAAGTCGATCATATTGTATATTCTTTTATAGCGTGAATAGAAACAAAGCAAAAATAGTTATTACCTGTTATCTTGAAAATAATCTTAGTTAATTATTGTTTATATTTTACATACCTGTAATCAATTGGTCGTAGCAGGTAATACAACAAACTGTCCCACACCTTCCCTGTACTGGGCAGGCGACATTCCGGCACCTTTCTTAAAGAAATGAACAAAGGCACTGCTGTCTGCAAAATGCAGCGTTGCCGCCACTTCTTTTATGGAAAGCGGCGTGTGTTTTAAAAAAATTTTAGCTTCGTTAATGCAGGCAATGGATAAGAATTTTTTAGCGGTGATGCCATAAACTTTCTTACATAGATCCTTTAACAAAAACGAATCAACTTGTAATTGATCAGCATAAAACTGAACGCTGCGTTCGGTTGCAATATGTTTTTTAACTAACATATTAAAACGATAAATTTGATCCCGCAAAAAAGCGTCGAGATGGGTGGCGTTATAGCTCTCAAACTTCTGGATATCCATAGATAAGGCAAAGAGAAGGATGCGCTGTATAGTGTTTCGAGCCATCAAAAAGTTAAATTCGGTATAGGGTTGTCGACTAATTTGCTTTAACTGCACCAGATAGCGCTGAACATACTGTACATAAAAATGCTCTATATGAAGAAGGTGTAAACTTTGGCTATTGTTAAAGATGGAACAATTCTCTAAAAAAACGCGGTCTTTTTTTGTTAAACAGTAAAAAGCTTCTGTGAATTGTATATAATGTAATTCGTAAGGCGCATCAGCGGTCAACCGAAACATTTCGTTCTTACCTAAAAAAAGACAATCGTTAACAGTTAGTTCTTTACTTGTGCATGAAAGGGTAACCTTTACTTTTCCTTTCTTAAGCCAAATGACTTGATATACATTGCGGTATTGCGCTATATAGCTGTCGTTACCAGTAAGGAAGGTAGCAACACCTGTTGCGAAACCGTAATGATCGATAAAATCAATGATATGAGACATGTATTTTTTGGTTACAAATTGATAAGCAGGCATACGCAGCCTTTTATGAGCAATATACTCAATCGCACAAAAAAACAAAAATTTTAAAGTTTATTTATACGTTACATACCCGTAGTGCATTATCTAATAAATTTTAATACAATGATATTCAGTGATTTATTTTTTTTACCACAGATGCACAGATATAATTTTATAGATTAAAGTTACTAATAATTAAATTTTCACAGATTTTTGAATACTTCGCATTCAATAAGTTGCATAACTTTTCTGTTTTGCTTAGAATAATGCGTAAAGATCTGTGCATCTGTAGCAATTCTATAATGCACTACGGGTGTTACATTTATTTTTTTACTTAAAATTTTACAGAATTAAACTTTTTCGTTTCTACCGTCCGACTTTTAATCAACACGTTAAAATCTGCTGCTACCGGCTCTTTCGAAGTACGAATGTGACGGCTAGCTTCTTTTATCTCCAGATAATCAGTAGTTTTCTGCGGGGTGATGCTCAATAAATATTGATCTTCGGGTACAAATAAGGCGTAACGTCCTTCCGAATTGGTATAGGTTCTATATTCTTTTCCGACGGCATTGACAGCTTTTATGACAAAAAGCGTGGTGGCACGATCTACGTCGTAGGCTTCTGCAGCTGCTTCCCAATGAATAATTCCTTGAATGGCCGTGGTTTTGTTTAATACGATACTGTGACGAGTATCGCTAGTGATATACAATTTCTCTTCCGGAGCCATCCACGACTCATCGTTTGCTACACGAAAGGTACACTCGCCTGTAGGCACTTTGGTAAAGTGAACAAAACCTTCTAAATCACTGATAAATTCATAACCGTTGATTGAAAGCCGGCGGTTGGCAGCAGGCACCAGCTCACCAGCGCCTTCATTGTAAAATAATTGTACGGTGATGCGATGGTTTTTCTCATGTAATTTCAAAGGCGCTAGCTTTTTTACCATACCCACCTCTATCTGATAGGATTGATTGGTGAAATACAACATACTCTTGTTGTTGTAGTAACCTGCAAAGGCTTCCCATCCACCAGGTAATTCCCAATTAATACGACTGTTCCATTGCATTCCTGAATAAGAAGGAGTTTCGGTATAGTTGATACCCCAATTCAACTTCATGCGTTTGCCAAAGAGCGAATGGTTACCGCTTACATTTAATCCCACCCCTTCATACACCTTTTGATCGGGGTTAGATAATAACGTTTCGTATATATTGTGGTAATTGTATTGATAATGGGCACTTAAACGAACGCCGCCATACTGTAAAAGAAGTTCGCTGCGAAACGTAAAGGGTTCCGTTCCCGCTGTGTCAAGCAAACGGCCTGCAGCTGTAACCGCCCCTACGGTCACACGATCGTCAAAAAATCGGTAATGAGCTTGTGCCTGAAAACGTGCAGCTTCCATCTGCTGAGTGCGCTTAAAAGTAATAAAACCCTGATTATCAAACTGATAATAACCTCCTAAATGGTAGGTAGCACGGGGGGCTTGTACGCGATAGCTTAAAGATAACTGCTGATTTTGAGTAGTGATGCCAAAAAATTCTAATGCATTCACTGATTTGGGACGGTGGCGGTAATAGTTATAAGATAAATCGAACAGATGATTTTGTACACGGTACGTAAGCTTTTGCTGAAATAACATCATACCACGGCGCATACCTGCGTAATGGGGACTACCCACTTGATGGGTACCCGACCAACTGAACTTTCCAACAGTATAATAACTATTTAAAGAAGCTAAAATACCAGGCTGTGCATCAGTTCCGGGAGCACTAAGCATACTGAGGCCCTGACTGTAATTTACATTAAGGTTCTTTTTATGGGCAACTGTGTGGGTATGGTATAAGATATACTTATTCGCTCCACTCAAGCGGTCGGTGTCGAAATAAAAGGTCGAAGCGATGGTCTGCGCTTTGTTTTCCGATAAATGTAACCAAAAAGAACTACCTCGAGAGGTATTAAGGGGATCTGTTAATGAAAATGATTTATCCAACCACCCTGCTTGTATCTTTAAACTGTCGTTGAAGGCATAACTGCCGCCAACACCCCGACCGTACGTAGATAATTCGCCCGACTGATAAAGAGATCCTACGCGAATACCAACTTTGGGATCAGCGTATGTTAACGTGCTGTTCCGAAGATAGAAATCACCCGTGCGTCCCCAATATTCACTATGTGCATCAAGGCTTAAAGTTGCAGAATCACTCAGGGCTACTTGTTGATTGATATGCATACGGTAAGTGAGCTCTTTGTTGTACGACATATATTGGGTAGATAGACCAATTGTTCCGCCAGGATGCAACTGATCAAGTGCTTGATAACGGTGTTGGTTGCGAACAGAGGCTAAAATGACCTGCTCTGAACGAATGTAATCGTCGTTGTTATAGTACAAAGACACGACGGCGGATACGGGCGCAAGCTTACGCATGCGGGTGGTGATAGGATACGTAAGGTACAAAACTGTGTCAGTAGCTGCCTTTAAATGGAACTGTAAGCGCTGAGAACGATTCTTTTGAAACTTTTCTGGCCAGCGCACGATACAATGTAAATCCTCATCTGTGGTGCCGCTATTTGATATGCGCACTTGAAAGAGAATTAGGCTGTCATTTGCGGTAAAGGGAATATTGCGACGGGGTATGGTCATAAGTACATGCCGCATTTGCGCAGGCAATACCACTAACTGTTTTTCTTGGATAGTGGTTCCTGCCTCAATTGTAGCTACTATCGCTATGGGATGAGAAGCATTGCCATGGTAGATCGCAGAAACGGGAAGATACATTTGGTTGCCTGCTGCGAGCTCCACGGTTCTAGTGATAGGACCACTGAGCTGTAAAGTGGCGTTCAAACTCTTAAAATTCACGCGGATCCTTACCTCATGAGATGTGTTGTTCTGTAAATGAAAGGAGGTTTGCAGCACTTTGGAATGATCTAGATGAATGCTGTCTGTAGGAAATGCTCCGCTAATGCGTTCCGCCCCTTGTTGTCCAGTGGCAGTGATGTAAAAAAGCAAGAAAAAAAGGTGATAAAGTAACTTCATTACCAAGGTATAATCACAAAATATACTAAGGTTTCATAATGTCCACGTGCATCAATAAGTTCTGACTGGTTCGGGGCTACGCTAAGCGTGAGGTTATATACTATTTCATTGCTCCAGCCAGGAAACCTAGCCGCCACTTGATCGTACACTTTCAAAGGTAAAGGGGTAAGAATTTGTGGCGTACCACTTCCCCCCGACATCGAGTGTAAGGTTAAGTGGGCGTTTACTACCGAAACCGGGAGTATGTGTTCTGATTCTGAGGATTGCATAAATTCTTTTGAAGCTTTAAACAACAGTTCGTGCCCCTGATAAGAGCGAACTTTCAAAGCGGCCTGACGAGTGATACTTTGTCCGCTAACCAGATCTGTAGGGTTTCGGAATATGAACTGATAGCTGTCCGCAACACTTTCAACACTTACCAATTGGGTTCCGTGATTAAATTCATAATTAAGCTGAAAGCTTATTGGTGCGGTACACGTGGCTACATACCTAGGTACATTGCCCTGCATCTCATAAAGAGTAAAGATAAAGTTAGCCTGGTAAATATGGTTCGGCAAGGTTAATAAATGGTTTCCCCCGTGTACACGGAAATTGAAATAAAAATCCCTGTTAAAACCATTGGTAATCGGAACATTGTCGCTTATAATAAGTGGCGTCTCTTGAAATCTAGACAAAGGAATGGCACTTGAAGGGGGTGCAATAACACCTGTATTACCTGAATTAATAGACTGGCTATTAAATATCAAAGCACTTTGCTCTGCAGGAACAGCATATCCGTTAGATAGATAATCTTGATCTAATTTTACTGTAACCATCCACTTATCTATAGATGAATTTCCGTAAAAGCGCAATGCAACCGTTACTTGTTTTAACTCGGTTTTACCACTCATCATTTCGGGATAGGTGTTAAATTGTAGCTGTCCTCCCCGATAGGCTTCAAACTGTATTTGCCCCACAACAGTAGCGCACATAAACAATAAAAAAATGGTAGTAATCAGTTGCTTCATAGTTCAAAATCAAGTTCTGCCAGCTGCACGGTTTTGTTTTTCTCATAAGTCACCCGAGCTGTGATGGTATATTTTCCGGGAGCTAAATCAGCGGGAAGCTCAACGCGCGACTCACGACGATCGTTGGGTAAGGTATAAAACTCTTGCTCACCTAAAGGAATAGTAGAGCCTGTACCATAACTAAATACCGACCACGCCACTTTTCCATCCGTCCATGTTGTACCGGTATTACTATAACTAAGGTGTATCCATTTGCGGTTTTGATCGTCGGTGGATGCGGTTAAATCGTTTACCGATAGTTCTCCCGAAGTCTCAGAGATCGCATGGTATACTTTCACGCCAATACGTACTGCAACTTTGATGGCAGCTCCGCGAGCATCTTGTGAATCACTGGGATTCAATTGCGTAAGAAAAATCATGGCAGTATGTACGGGACGGTTTCTTTCTTGTGGAGAGGGAATAGCGAGGTTAACCTCGATTTCCTTAAAGGAATTACCTGGAATAACAACATGTGTACCGGGATTAATGCGAACCCAAGAAGCAGCCGATTCGGGCAAACTGTTAAAGGCTGCAATTTCATTACCACCCGCAAAATCGTAACGCCAATCGTTGATGGATACTCCTACCTCTAACTCCCGATCGGTAGGGTTGATGATTCGTATCTTTTGTGGAACGGTATTGCCTTCGTTTCCAAAAAAGAACAATTTCCCCGGGGATACCGTCATACCCGCTTGCGCATTAACAAATAAAGAACATAAAAAAACAAGTACTAAAAATAGGCTTTTCATAAAACTAATTGGTGATTAATGTATACGTTACTATAGTTTGATAGGTGGTGAAGGTGCGGTTGAAAAAATAGTGCGTCTGATCCGCTGGTATACTATAGCTGACGTCAACGACATCTGTTAGCACTTTGTTAGGATTAGACAACAATAATTGTGAACGGGAATTAAGACGCACTGTCTGCGTTTGGGAACTGTTTTGTGCCTTCACCTGAATGCTGCTTACTGGGATGCCTGTAACTGTATTATTGGATAACAGCTGCTCGGTCTGACTGCGGATCCAAATTTCGTAACTGCCTTTGCTGGTGATTTGAAGATGTCCCGAAAGCATTGGAGTACGAACACCTTCTATAAAATCAATCGGCCGGTCAAAATTTAAGGAAACACTTGGATCGGTAACCTGAAGCCCGTGTCCACCCTCAAAATAGAGCGACAGGTAAATTTTGGCTGAACCAATTTGACTATGGGCAGGTAAACTAAAACTTATAATTAAAATGCACAATAAAAAACGCATATTATAACGACAAAATGGTGTACAAAATAACAGTGGAATAACTACCCGCAGTCTTATTTAACCACTTGTCGCTGCTATTTAACCTATAATTCATTGAAAACGTACGTTTGATATCACCTATCTGCGAAATAATTAATTGGTGTTCTTGTTGCGACAAAACAACTGAGTGGAACTGTAAACGTGAATCCACATTCCCTACATTACCAAAAGAAGGCGTAAGCTCTACTAATCCTATATCTATACGATCATTGTTGTTTTTTAAATCATCTTGCGCCATCACACGTACCTCATATTTCATATTACTCATGATCTCCACGTGATCGGTTAACAAAGATTCCTTACCCTCAGTAAAATCCTGAATGTTGTTCATATAAAGAGAAATCTCCTGTTGACCTTCATTAATCCGTATCGACTGTATCGGCTGAATGCCAATCGTTAGCCTGGTAGAGGCTGTCTCCTGAGCAGAAAGGCTTCCAAAGAAAAGCGTCGATAGAATGATTCCCAGTATTTTAAATACCTTCATAGTACATCATTTTGTCTTTCTTAAATATACAACAAAAAATTGTAAAGAAAACATGATTTGAATCATGTTTTCTTTACTTTTCCAAAATTTTCTAGTTTCCTGTAATAGTATACGTAATAACCGTTTCAAGGGTTTGACCTCCTGATGTTAAAAAAGCTTCAGTATTCGCTGCAGGTATATGATATTGTACATCAAACGCACTGTTCTTTTCACCTGACAAAGAGTTGAAAACAACACCGCCTGTTGTGGTTAAAGGGGTTGCGTTAACATTAGAACTTTCGCCTTTTCTAGAAACCAAGATATCTACATTGTTAACAAGCGGTGTACTGCCTGCGTCAGCAGCATTACTAGTAAAATGATCAGCACTTGCCGTAGCGGTAATCTTATAACCTTTTGACGCAAAAACCGTCATATTGGTCACGTTTGATTTTGCACCATTTAAGAAATCGTCTTGATTATTTAAGCTGATCGATGCAGTCTGGTCAATTACAATACTGTATAATTCAGCAACATTTACGGTAAGGGTAGTGCTACCTGAACCAGAACCACTTCCAGCAGTTGGTGAAGCAGGAGTCCCTAGTGTAGTAAATGACTGTGCGGATACATTCATTGAAAAGAAGGCTGTTAGTGCCAAAGCTGATAATCTTAAAATTGTTTTCATTTATTTTATCTTTTTTTATTAGTATCATTTTGAAAATAAAGAGCTAAAAATCTTTGTACTCACCTCGTTAATTTTCTATTACAAAAGTACAACCAATACCCATCACCCAAATTATCACTTTCTTAAAAATGATTATCAAAAAAAGATGCTTTGCTTTTTCCTTTTTCCTCTTTCCTTTTTACTTTCCCCTTTTTCTTTTTACTTTACCCTTAATCTTTACCACTAAAACTGATTTTTTTACCCCTGACCCTAAAGGGTGAAAAATCAGTTATTAGAATCAAGAATCTCTATTATAGTTCTTAATATATCATTTTCAACCTTCTCTATTTCTTCAAAGACTTCTTTGTTTGTAAAGTGAATTAATTTTAATCCTTGGAAATTCAAATCTTTAGTTCTTTGTTCGTCTTTTTCACTTTGTTCTTTTGAATTATGATATTCGCCATCTATTTCAATAACCAAACTCAATCTGTGACTATAAAAATCAACAATATATAAATGTACAGGATGTTGTCTTCTAAATTTATATTGCTTAAAATGCTCTTTCTTCAATAATTCCCAAACAACTTTTTCAGCTGCCGTTAGATTAGATCTCAATTCTTTTGCTTTCGCAAATGATTCAGGTGGTGCTCCTTTGAACATACCAATTTGATAATAAGGAGTGAATTTTTTATTCGACATAACAATTTTCTTTTTCAATGCACACAAAATACCAATTTTCTTTAATATTTAGCCCTCCCGGTATACTGATTTTTTCACCTCTGACCCTCTTTTCTTTGCTGCTCCCTTTAGGGCTGGGGGAAACAGTAAAGAAAATCCTAAAGGGTGAAAAATCAGTTATTAGAATCAAGAATCTCTATTATAGTTCTTAATATATCATTTTCAACCTTCTCTATTTCTTCAAAGACTTCTTTGTTTGTAAATCGAATTAATTTTAATCACATAATGCACTACGGGTTTTTCCCTTTCTCCTTTTTACTTTTACTTTTTACTTTTTACTTTCCCCTTTTTTCTTTTTCACAGATTAAGACCAATAAAAAAGCACGATAAAAATCGTGCTTTAAATGAGGTATAAAAGACTATTAGTTTCCTGTAATAGTATAAGTAATCACCGTTTCAAGGGTTTGACCTCCTGATGTTAAAAAAGCTCCAGTATTTGTAGCTGGTATATGATATGTTACATCAAACGCACTGTTCTTTTCACCTGACAAAGAGTTAAAAACAACACCGCCTGTTGTGGTTAAAGGGGTAGTTTTAACATTAGAACTTCCGCTTCTAGAAACCAAAATATCTACATTGTTAACAAGCGGTGTATCGCCTGCGTCAGCAGCATTACTAGTAAAATGATCAGCACTTGCCGTAGCGGTAATCTTATAACCTTTTGACGCAAAAACCGTCATATTGGTCACGTTTGATTTTGCACCATTTAAGAAATCGTCTTGATTATTTAAGCTGATCGATGCAGTCTGGTCAATTACAATACTGTATAATTCAGCAACATTTACGGTAAGGGTAGTGCTACCTGAACCAGAACCACTTCCAGCAGTTGGTGAAGCAGGAGTCCCTAGTGTAGTAAATGACTGTGCGGATACATTCATTGAAAAGAAGGCTGTTAGTGCCAAAGCTGATAATCTTAAAATTGTTTTCATTTATTTTACTTTCGTTTACTTTAATTTATTTATTAACAATTATTTATTGGTGCTTAACGTTGTTTTGATTTGGGTGCAAATGTAAAAGGAATACTATTTTTATTTATTATCATTTTCCTTTGAATCATTGTCAAAAAAATAGCATTCTGATAATCCTATGATAAGTTTCACTTATTCTTTACAGCACAAAATTAACGGAAACCTCATTCCGAATAATTATCAATTTAGATCAAACTATTATCAAAAAACAACTGATCACCGCATGAAAGCTGCACGAATTCACAAGAAGAAGAAAAAGATGAATAAAAAAAAGAAGTCGTTCCGAACTCGGTTGAGACCCAAGCGGAGCGACTGAACGAAGTAGTCTGTTGAATGGAAGCGCAAATAGTACTATTTACCCCCAACTAACACAAATTCCCGCAACATACCCCAAGACTCCGTTGGAGCCAGATATATGTAACCCCGAATTAAATTCGGGGAAACAGATGAAATATCAAGTTCGTTTTGGCGCCTATTTCTGTAGCGTAACAAAGTGAAGCAAACAGAAATGATGACAAAACATATCATGCAAATACCATAAATGAAAAACGTAAAAGCACTATTCACCCCCAAAACCCGAAATCTGCGCAACAACTCCCAAATACCCCAACTCACTTTGCGGTATCCAAGTTTTGAACGAGTGTCAAAAACGGTGAAGGTGGCGTTAAAACACATTATCAAAACCCGTAGTGCATTATCTAATAAATTTTAATACAATGATATTCAGTGATTTATTTTTTTTACCACAGATGCACAGATATAATTTTATAGATTAAAGTTACTAATAATTAAATTTTCACAGATTTTTGAATACTTCGCATTCAATAAGTTGCATAACTTTTCTGTTTTGCTTAGAATAATGCGTAAAGATCTATGCATCTGTAGCAATTCTATAATGCACTACGGGTTATCAAATTATCAAATTATCCCATTCTCAAATTCTCAAATTTTAAATTCAAACCTACAACTTACAGTACCCAGTCACCCAGCAAACCTTTTATCCAGTAACAAAACACCCAATAATTTTATTTATGTAAGCTTTAATAAATACGCACCATAACCACTTTTACTAAGCGGTGCGGCTACTTCATGTAATTGCTTTTTGGTGATATACCCCATGCGGTAAGCTACTTCTTCAATAGCACCAATTTTCATGCCTTGGCGCTCTTCTATTACCTGAACGAACTGACCAGCCTGCATTAACGAAGTAAATGTTCCGGTATCTAACCATGCGGTTCCACGATCAAAAACACCTACACGTAATTTCCCTTGTTTTAAATATTCTTTATTAACATCAGTAATCTCGTATTCACCACGAGCTGATGGCTGGATGTTTTTGGCGATTTCAACTACTGAATTATCGTAAAAATACAAGCCCGGAACGGCGTAATTTGATTTTGGCTGTGTAGGTTTTTCCTCAATCGATAAAACATTATTATCCGCATCAAATTCAACTACACCGTAACGTTCCGGATCGTGCACCGGATAAGCAAATACCACTCCGCCCTCTTCTTTGGTGCAATCCTGCAACAACTTGCTCATACCGCTGCCGTAGAAAATGTTATCGCCCAATACCAAGGCAACCTTATCGTTCCCTATAAATTGTTCCCCAATAACGAAGGCTTGTGCTAAACCATTAGGTTGGGGTTGTTCGGCATATTCAAAACGGCAACCTATTTGAGAACCGTCACCTAACAATTTTTTAAAATGTGGTAAATCGTGTGGTGTAGATATGATCAATATTTCATTGATACCTGCCAACATCAACGTTGATAAGGGATAATAAATCATTGGTTTATCGTAAACGGGCATTAACTGCTTGCTAACCGCTAAAGTTAACGGATGTAAACGGGTACCGGATCCGCCGGCTAAGATTATTCCTTTCATTTTTTGTTGTTTGTTTTCGCGGATTCGCGGATTTGCGTATCTGCGGATTTCCGTATTTAACTTCGTTCCGTCGCTTCGCTCGAGTGCTTATCTGCGAATTTGCCCATTTGCTTATGGGTTTATCTGCTTATTCGCCGATTTGCTTATTCGCGTATTGACCTTCGTTCAGTCGCTTCGCTCGAGTGCTTATCTGCGAATTGCCTATCTGCGAATTGCCTATCTGCGAATTGCGTATCTGCGAATTGCGTATCTGCGAATTTGCGCATCAGCGATTTCGCGATTTTGCGCATCAGCAAAGCTAACCTCTTTTCTATTTAGAATTTCTTAATATTAAAGCGGTAGTCGTTAACAGTAACGATATTGCCGTAATATATATTGATACATTAGCACCTACTGCCGAGGAATTTACCTTGGTACTGTTTGGTTCTACATAAACGACATCATTCTGCTTTAAATAGTAATATTCTGAATTGATGAAATCGGCCTTGGTGAGATCTACCCTTTGTGTACTTATTTTACCGTTTTCTTCACGCGTTATTATAATATTGTTTCTTTTACCGTAGGTGGTTAAGTCGCCCGATAAAGACAGGGCTTCGGGCAGCGTGATTCGCTCTGATGCAATCTTATGAACACCTGGCTTTTTAACTTCGCCAAGAACGGTTACCTTAAAGTTCATGATGCGGAGGTTTATCACCGGATCTTTAATTCCTTTTGAGATTTCTTTGAAAAGTTCTGCAGAAACTTCTTCTTTGGTTTTACCGCCCATTTTAATTCTTCCGATTACAGGGAAATCTACATAACCCATATCGTCTACCAGATACAGCTGCTGCTGTCTGCGCCCTGTACCTGCTTGCTGATCTGTACGAACAGTTAGATCGGTCATTAAATTATAAGGTGCCGCCGCCGCAGGGTCTTGGGTGGAGACAATGATCATTAACAGATCGTCGGGCTGTATGGTTGTAGCAAACTGTTGATTGCTGATTGGTGCATTTTCTTCGATATTCTGATAATATGCAATTTTTTCTCTTGACACGCATGAGGTTAGCAACAAGGCTATCGTGCCCAGAAAAAGAAATGTTTTATTTTTCAATACCAATCTGTTCTTCTTTTTAATTTTCATAAGGTTTACAACAATATTATGACTGTAGATTTCAAACTGCCTTTCCCATTGGCTATACCTGCTGCATATACCAATGGTGGTTATTTATTATATTACAGTTGGCTAAATTACTATTTTTTTGCGGATATGAAAATTTTGAATGGGAATTTGCTTGGGTGCTGGATCCCGCGGGGCGGGACAAGTTGCGGGGTGTTTTTTTGCTGTATAGTGTATTGTTGTATAATGTAGTTTGAATTGTTTAATTGTT
>CAMLFV010000068.1 GCA_946479395.1 uncultured Flavobacterium sp.
GTGTCCATACCGTCTGGATTTTTTGATCCTGTGTATCTTTTTTCATCTTGATTTGTTTGATGCTCTTCTGAACGACCGTCTTTATTGGTATTTCTTGTTGGTTCGTTTTCTCGATCAATATCATTTTTATCATGATTGTTACGAGTTTGTTGATTTTTGTTTTGATTATTTTCAAAAGACTGATCATTCTGATTTTTTTGATTTTGATTTTGCGGATTGTTTTGGTTGTTCCTTCCGTCTTGTCCTGGGTTGTTTTTCTTATTGTCCATGATTATAATTGATTAGGTTGTTTAATAATTAGGTATTCAATCTTACTTAAATACATGATGAATTGCATTTTCATTTCTGCGGGGCTTTCCCAATTAAACTAATTCAATAAGTAATCCAACTAATTATAAATGTGTATTTTATCATTGTTCTGTAATAATTTTTTTTTAATCTATATGTAGAAATTCTACAGAAATCAAGCAATCAAAATTTTAACATTTTAGAAAAAATTTGTAATGATACACGAAAAATAACTACTTAATTGAATCATACAGAACAAAACAATCATTAAACATTTAATTTATATCAAAATTACATTAAAAACAAATAAAATTAACATTAATACCGATTATTAAATAATAAATTAAATTAAAACACAGTATATTTAACAATTATAAGCACTTTTTAGAACTATGCTTAAAGATGTGAAATCAAAAATATCCTAGATGTAAAAAAAATACCTTAATTGTACCAAAAATACACAAACTGACGATTTGTTTCTAAATTCATATTAGTTCAAATAGTACATAATTAATTGCAATTTATAAAGGGAATGCTTTTTGTATTAATATAATTATCTTACTTAACTTACAGAATTTCTTATTCATTGTATATTAATAATAATTGTTTCATCTATAAATTTTAGTTTAGAACAATATCAATAAAATATATTGCTATGAAAAAGATTCTTTTTAAATCCTTATTTATAAGCTCATTAGCTTTAATATTTACAGCAACAACTGCTTGCAGAGACAATAAAAATACCGATGACGTAAACCGCTATGATTCACTGCCGGAACAGGAAAGAATGTATAATGATCCTGATCCACTAAATGAAAGAGATGCTTCGGGCGGAACCATTGACAATCATCAGGGAAGCACAACAAATGCAACAGAAAACATGAACGATAATGATACTATAGATAGAAGAAATTCTTCATCAAACAGTAATCAAAGTACACAAGATAACCGTTAGTTACACTCAATTATTCATTTTACATTTTTTGTACCGATTTAAAATATTAGATCGGTACATTTTTTTTAAAAAATGTAATGCTTGGCACGAATTTTTAGTATAATTCAATTCACAACAAAAATATCTCACAAACAACCTGCATTATGACTAAAAAAATTACTTTCCATTTAAAGAAATCAAAATTCTATTTAATGATCGTCGGTTTTTTCTCGATTTTCTTCTTAACAAGTGCCTGCCACTGGGATCAAGGCGAAGATAAAATTGCCGATAATAAAGTGTTGATTTTAAAATTCAGCCACGATACCAATGATTTTATCGAAGGAAAAGAATACAAATCATTCAATAAAACCGATCAATTTTCATTAACTGTTTCAAAAGAAACAAACCCAGATGAAATCATTACAAACGTAACGTACACAGAAACAAACGCCTTACTTTTGAAAGCTTCAACCTTGCCGTTCCCAGAAAAAGGACAAATAATTATTCCACAAGATTTTATTCATGCTACAACTTTTGAAAGAGTTGAAACAAACTATTTTGTAACTCCCAAAAATGGTTATAGAGAAGTAGAATCATACATTTTAGACGAATCGCATTTTATTGATCTATGGTCTAAAATTCAAAGTTTGGTAAAAGTACGCGAGTATTTACAATCAAATCCAGAACAGCAAATACAGGTGTTTTTTCATCAACATTCAATCGAAAACATTCAAGGTAATTGGATTTTCATCTTAAAAAATTAATCTTCAAAAATAAGTAAGTACATTTATGTGTATTTAGACAACATCTATGGAAATTAACGAGTTTCTTTTTGGCGATACCGGTACTTGGTTTTTAATATCAATAATGCTGCGCACATTCGTAATGTTTCTGCTTATCTTAATATTTTTAAGACTGCTTGGCAAACGCGGAATAAAACAATTGTCGGTATTTGAACTGGTTGTAATTTTAGGATTGGGATCTGCAGCCGGCGACCCCATGATTTATAAAGAAATTGGCGTTTTTAGTGCGCTGGTTGCTTTTTCTATCGTTACAATCTGCTACAAACTACTAACCGTTCTGGTATTTAAATTTAAATGGATTGAAACGCTTGTTGAAGGAAAAGAAGTTTATATCATTAAAAAAGGAAAATTTTCTATTGAAGAATTTAAGAAAGAAACGTTAAGTAAAGATGAATTTTTTATGGAGCTAAGACTTCGGGGTGTTTTTCATTTAGGCCAGGTTGAATATGCTATTTTAGAAACAACCGGCGAAGTTAGCGTTTATTTTTTCGATCACGAGCATACAAAATACGGCTTACCAATTTTACCCGATTCATTAAAGAAAATCATAAAAGCTTTTGAAACAGATACCTTCTATTCATGTACTTTTTGTGGACAAACAGTTAAATATAATATAGAAAACAGTTTCATTTGCCCGAAATGTAATAAAAAAGAATGGGTTAAAGCAAGTAACAGAAAAGTAAATCATTAAAATTTTTAATTTGTATCTAAATCAGGCATGTATTTTGCTATATATTCTACAAATGATATTAAAGAATAGAGAATTAACCGGTGGTACGAACCCTTATTCGTAAGCGCGTTCTCACCTTTAGTTCTTTAGGGTAATGCTTATCTTTATGGTAAGCATTATCTTTTTTAAATAATTATTATTTTTTATGATTTCCTAAAAGAAACTAATTTTTTTTTTAATAAATAACATCTATTAATTAAATGAGAAAAGAAGTTTATAAGTTTATGGGGTTTTAAGATGTTTTATAAAATTTTATTAACTTTTATTTATAGAAACAACAGTTGTACTATATGTAAAAATGTTTATATATTTGTTTACTCACCTTATTAATTCAGATAAAAACTCCGTTATGAGCCGACATTTTGGTCCTCCGCTAATGGGGTTTTTTTACTCAATAGAATTAAAAGGTGAGATATTTAATTTGGTGCGGAGGACTTTTTTATTTTCAAAATACTCTTCAACAATTATCTACGTACTATTTACTCTGTATTGTTTCAATATGAAAAAGATGGTAATATACTATATCACCATCTACAATATGCATTAGTATTTAATTTAAATAACATACCGCAAATTTTTGTTAGCTAATTACTTTCTGATCATTTACATTTTATTAATTACTTTACCCAAGTATCCTAATAAACTGCATAGCATTAATAACAGCTGCGGTTGAAGAGGTGTTGTTGAAATAAACATATACTTCGTTGTAATTTTTTGCTAGGATTTGTTCGTAGAGCGTTTCAATTTCGGTGAGTGAATATTCAGAATAAAACAATTTTGGCACACCATGTTGGCGAAAGTAACCGCAACTGTTGTTTTTAATAGTATGTTTAGGCAATCCGCGATAACTTGGATTACAGAAAACCGCATTTTTACTTTGCAATTTTTCAGTCACTAACGAGTTCCACCAGCTTTCATGTCTGAATTCTACAACATTTTTAAACTTGTCGTTTAAAACATTTAATACACGGTTTAAATTATCTTCACTATACAAGAAACCAGGTGGAAACTGCCAAAGTACACATCCTAATTTATCAGACAATCCTTCAGCCGTAACGGAATAAAATTCGGCTATCTCCTGTTCACAGTCCAACAACTTTTTTGTATGTGTTATGGTTTTAGGTACTTTTATATTGAACGTAAAATCGTTCAGAGTTTTATCGTACCACTTTTTTAAAGATTCAGCGGTAGGAAATCGATAGAAAGACCCGTTGAATTCATACGTATTAAAGTTTTTGCAATAATAGGCAAACCAATCTTTTTTTGGAAGATCATTTGGATAGAAGACTGATTTCCAAGAGGCTGTTGCGAAACTTGAACATCCTACAAAAAATTTTGTTGTACTCATACATATAATTTTTGACAAGTTTTACAAAAGAAACTCCTACGTTTTTTCTTACCTGTGTATTCTTTAACCAACGGCTCGCCACATTGCGCACATTCTTTTTTAGTATGCACCAACCAGTGCTTTTTAAGTTGATTTGCTTTCTTCCATTTTAAAAAATCGAAACTGTAAATTCTTGCCTGTTCTACGATTTCTTTTATTTTTTTAGAAGGAATTTTTCCAACGATTGAGTTTGGATTTACTCGTGTTCTAAACAAAACCTCGTTTTTAATGATGTTGCCTACACCCGAAAAAATATCCTGATCTAACAATACATCGCATATCAATTCTTCTTTATGATCTGCTATTTTTTTAATTGCTTTAGACGGATCCCATTCATTACTCATAACATCAGCAGACCAATCGTAAATCAAATCGGCATCGCCTTCCAACACTTTTACCGCAGCCGCATAAAAGTTAATGTGTCCGCTTTTAAAAAGCAATCCCAAACGTATCGTTGCTAATTTTTCTTCATTCACAAGATAACTCCCAAAAAGTAAAAAATGAATACGCACGGTAAAACCATCAAAACAAAGAAGCAGGTGCTTACCCCATGATTTTACATCGGCAAGCACCTTTCCTTCAATTCTGTCCATATCTATTTTAGCATTACCGGTTGCATCAACAACTTTTTTGCCAATAAAAAAAGTCATTTCTTCTTTTGCGATAACAATACTTGGACCTTCAGGCATATCAGTTTAATTATCCAAGTTATTATTGTCGCAGGTAATTTTACCCCCAGCGTTTATATCTGCTGCTTTCATACGCTATTTTTTTGGGTTATCTTTTCGTATTTCTTTTTGTTGATCAGTATTTTGATCTGGCACTTTATCGGCATCTTCAGGCAGTAAATTACTACCTTCTTTTATTTGCGATCCGCCTGCACCTGAATTGGTCTGGTTGGCATCGTGCACATCTTTTCCCTTAATATCTGTTGGGCTTGTGTTTTTATTTTTGTCGTTTTCCGGAATTCCTTTTCTATCCTTGTTCATAGCTTAAAAATTTTGAGTTATTGTAGTTTTTAATTCAAATTTTGTTCCTTATTCAGTTAAAAATAATAGCAAATTAATGTAATAGACGTTGCATCGTTAGCTGGCAAGACCCAACTGTACCCAAATGAATTTTCAACATTTAATTGATGAACTGCTATGTGTAGCACAATTCCTATTTACAATACAAAAAATAATATTTATGTTAAAAACAAAATTTTATAATTAAAAATTAACTTTTAATACTATTATAATCTCTTAAAAACATAAAAAGGAGAATGACTTAAAATTTGGCATTTTATGCAGGTGTTGAATAAATACGCAATTTATAGAAACAGTTCCCGATGGTTTTTCCAACTTATCGTTATTACGATAATTTTTTAATAGCTTTCAGCATATCAATTCCTTTACCTAAAGTGGGTTTGAACAAATCTCCTTTTTCCTTGATTCTATCCAACGCATTGTGAATAGTAAAATCGGTAGGTTGTAATCCTTTTTTAACCTCAGCCCATTCCAGCGGCATAGAAACCGGTGCACCTGATTTCGGACGCAAACTATAGACACTCGCCAAGGTTTGTCCGCGACGGTTTTGCAAATAATCGAGGTAGATTTTATCTTTATCGCGTTTTTGAAGGCTTCGTTCTAAGGTTGTTAAATCTGGTAATTTTTCCTGAACCAGCTGCATCAAAAGATGTCCGAAATCTTTCACCTGATCATACGAATATTTACCGTTCATGGGAATATAGATGTGGATTCCTGAACTACCGGATGTTTTAGGATATCCTTCGATACCCGCCAGATCCAAAACTTCTTTAACAGCCTGCGCTGTTTCAATCACATCATCGAACGTATTTTTAGCTGACGGATCTAGATCTAAAACCAAATAATCGGGCTTGTCTGCTTTCTGAATCTTACTTGTCCAGACATTCAGTTCAATACACCCTAAATTGTTCAAATACGCCAACGTTGCTTTATCGTTACAAATAATATAATTGATGTATTTATCGGAACTTTCAGAGAAAACTTTCTGGGTTTCGATCCAATCGGGAGTTTCGTCTGAAGCATCTTTCTGAAAAAAACTTAACCCTTTAATTCCGTTCGGATAACGATTCATAGACTGCGGGCGCGATTTAAGATGCGGAAGAATATATTGCGAAATGCTTTGGTAAAACGCAATTACGTCGCCTTTGGTAATATCATCGTCAGGAAAATAAACCTTGTTCTGGTTGGTGAGTTTCAGTTCCTGTTTTCCTATTTTCTTTACCACATCATCTTTGCCAGTTCTTTTTTTAGGTGCTGCTTTCATGCTTTCTTTTTTTGATTTTTGATTGGTAGTAAATGACACATCATTTGGTTCGATATCGTCACGAAACCTTAAAAATATGGGATGACGGTATATGTGGTCTTTGGTAAGTTCGGTAAATTTAATTTCGGCAACCAGTTCGGGTTTTACCCAGGTAGCTTTCGTATTGGTTTTTGGAGTGATCTTAAACACCGATTTTTCTGTTACCAACGGCTGTAGTTTTTCGTATATATCAGCAAGAGATTTATCGTTAAAACCACCACCGGTATGCCCGCAGAAAACCATTTCGTTATTCAGATATTTACCAAGAATCAAAGCGCCGAATTTCTTTCTGGAACCTTTTGGTTCGGTAAAACCGCAAATAACCGCTTCATCACTTTTATGGATTTTTATCTTAAGCCATTCGGAACTGCGCACATTTTCCCTGTAAATACTATCGGTTTTTTTTGCGATAATTCCTTCCAAACCCATATCATTTGCCGCCCGAAAAAAATCGTTGCCCTTTTCCAAAACATGGTCGCTAAATTTTACGATTTCATTTTCAATTAAAGCATCTTTAAGTAATTCTTTGCGTTGCAGGTACGACAAACCTTCGGTAGAATGACCGTTAAGCCACAGCAGATCGAAAACCTGATACGCCAAAACCAGCTTGGGATTATCGGCAATTTGCTGCAACCACTGGAAATTCGGTTTGCCTTTATCATCGTAGGCAACAATTTCGCCATCGAGCACCAATTGATGTTCCTGAAGCCTTAGGGAATTGGCTACTTTTTTAAATTTCTTTGAAAAATCGATTCCGTTTCGGGAATACAGACGGATATCATCTTTACTTAAATCGGCAACTGCGCGGTAACCGTCCCATTTAATTTCGAACGCCCATTCAGCGTCATCAAAAGGTTTTTCTGACACTTTGCACAGCATGGGCTGGATAAATTCCGCAAGTTTTGCAGCACCCGAAAGTGCAGGTGCGTAATTTTTATAATGTTTTATTCCGCTGGTGGATTCCTTTTTTTTTTACTGCTCTTCTCTTTGAGATAAGCGGTTACTTTAGAATTTTTGGCTGTATGTTCTTCGGCATCGTACTCTTCGTCAACAGCATGTTTATCCTTATGTTTAATGAGCAGCCAAGCGTTCTCATCTTTAGAATTTTTAATTTTTACCAAAGCAAATTCCCCTTTTAATTTTTTGCCGTGCAGCATGAATTTTAACGACTGTTTGTGCAGTTCGGCGCGCATTACCAAATCATCTGATTTGCCTTTGACCTTCTCTATGGGTTCATAAGTTCCTTCGTCCCAAATTTCTACTTCGCCGGCACCGTAGTTTCCTTTTGGAATGCTGCCTTCGAAAGTTCTGTAGGAATACGGGTGATCTTCCACCATCATTGCCAGCCTTTTATCTGCGGGGTTTAATGACGGACCTTTGGGAACCGCCCAACTTTTTAGCACACCATCCATTTCCAGTCGAAAATCGTAATGAAGCCTTGTAGCAGCATGGCGCTGTATTACGAACTTTAATTTAGTTCCGCTGGCTTTTTCTTTTCCTTCCGGCTCGGATGTTTCCTTGAAATTCCGTTTTTTATTGTAATCTTCTAAAGGCATCTTTGTTCAATTTAGTTACTGTTCGTGCATCAAAACATATTTATCAAGACAATTAACCTGCTTTCTTTTTCTTTCCTTTTTCCAAACTTTCCTTCAGCATTGCCATAAGATCCGTTGCTTTGCCTTCGGGTTCTTTTACTTCGGTTAATTTAACTTTTTTACCTTTTGCTTTTTGTTTTATGATTTTAAGCAGATCGGCATTGTAGGTATCTTTATAATCTTCGGGATTAAAATCTGCCGAAAGCGATTTTATCAACTGTTCTGCCATTTTTAACTCGGCAGCCTTAGGAGCTTTTGCCGGAAGCTTTAAATCTTCGAAATCGCGTAATTCTTCCGGATAGCGCATGCGGTTTACCATTAAAACCTTACCCTCGTACGGACGGATCAAACACAAAATTTCCCTTTCGCGTAACACAAAAGATCCTATGCCTGCCATTTTGGTTTTTATCAACGCTTTAAGCAGCAGATTGTAAGCACCTTCTCCATTTTTTTGAGGTTCCAGAAAATAAGGTGTTTCAAAGTATGCCGAATCTATATCTGCTTCCTTTACAAACTGCGTAATAGAAAGTATCTTTGATTTTTCGGGACTTGCCGCTTCAAAATCCTGATCTTCCAGTACAATGTATTTATCGTTTAGCTTGTATCCCTTAACGATATCTTCCCAAACCACTTCCTTGCCGGTATTTTCGTTTATCCGTTTAAACCGTATGTTGCTTAAGTCTTTACTATCTAACATATCCAGATCCAGCGTACTGGAATCTGTAGCCGAATACAACTTGATTGGAATATTTACCAAACCAAAGCCTACGGCTCCATTCCAAATTGCTCTCATAGTTTCTTTTTTAATTTATACCGCAATTTTCTTTCCAAATATGTACGGATATCAACATAATAATTGTGATGTACAGTATTTAGACACAGATTTAAACTTGCATTTTTTACAAAGAGAAAACACAGTAATTCATTTTTCTACAGATTGCCGTAAAAATCTACAGCCCGCATATTCGAAATAACAAGAAAGCAGTTTAACTTCTGATCATTCTAAAATGGTTTGTAATTTGATTTATAACTGTATGCGAGAAAAATTGACCTATACAGCAGATTTTGACAAACTGTCTTTTAAGGAGCAAGCCTTATTGGAAAAGTTAACCGCTGCCATACAGAAATTTGTGCGAAAAACACCTGAGCTAAGCCAAGTGCCTTATAAAACAAGAGATGCACACGCAACAACTTATGACATTTTGCAGGGAAAATTTTTGGTAGATGATACGTTTGAGCAACAATCATTGTTTCCCGATAATGTTTTAGATGCTACGTTGAGAATATCGAACGCACACATGATAATAGTTAAGGGTAACGCACTGCCTGCGTACGGTTTTTCACTGAAATTATCACATGAGACAAAGACTGTGGCTAATTTCCCGCTGGTTAATTTTCCGCTGTTTCCGTTTAATAATGTATCGAACTTTCTAAAATTTTTCACTGCATTAAACACCTATTTTGCAGGAAACATGATACAGAAATGTTGGAGCATGCTTGGTATGACAGGTAGCATGATACGTATATTTCCACACGTTCTGCATCTTGATTTTTTAAAGAACATAGCGCATTTAATTAAAAAACGAAATAATTCATTATTTTCATTTGACTATCATTCTATTGGTGCTTACAGATTTGGAAACCATATCGTGAAACTGAAATTGGTTCCTGAACAAGCGGTTACGGAAAAATCTGCAAAAGAACTATTCAATAAAAAAGGGCAATACATTGCTAAACTTTACATTCAATATGCCTATGATTTAAAAGATCAACCTGTAAACGTATTGCACAAGGAATGGAAAGGCAGTCCTTTTATCTGTGTTGGAAAATTTATTTTCACCAATTATGCAGATAAAGACGATCCGAATCTCGAACAATTATCGTTCAATCCGTTTGAAAGTATTGAAGCATTTCAGCCTGTTGGCAGGATACAGCAGTTACGAAACAAAGCCTATCAGGCGTCATTTCAAGAACGGAGCCATTGAGCAATAAATATACAATGTATCGTGTATATCACTTTTAAAACTTTTTAATAACCAATATTTTAAATTATGTTTAGAGGAAAGAGCACCGTAAACAAAACACTAATCGCTATCGTTCTAATTGTACTAGCAGGTATTGCCGTACTTTTATATTCTTACGGTTTATAATAGTGATATGCAATTAAAGATTATAAGATAACCTATTTAGAGGACAAAAACTTGGATGGAAAAGATTTTCATGCAAGTTTTTGACCTATAATAGACATCTTTAAAATCTAAGTCGTTGTAACCAACACTAACACCGCATTCTTACATAATTGTACTACTAATTAATATTTGAGATAGATATTTCTATTTACTAAAATTCTTTCTGCTGCTCGACATCTTTTAATACTGATTCACTATCGCTTTCCACTTCTTTTTCTTCCACATACACCGCGTGATCAGAAGGTTTGATGTTTTCACCTTTAGCAGCAGCATATACTTTAGTGAACGAAGTACTAATGTATAGGATTGCCGCAGAATAATACACCCAGATTAAGATGATAATAAGGGAACCTGCCGCGCCATAAGGTGATCCTACATCGGCTTTATCAACATAAATTCCGATGACGTACCTACCCAGCATAAAGAGTGCTGCCGTAAACAATGCACCTGCCCTTACATCGCGCCATTTTATTTTAGCATCGGGTAACACTTTATAAATTACAGCGAATAAAAGTGCTAGTACCAGAAAGTTAACCAATATTGTAAGCGCCGTTAAAAGAATCACTGAAAAATCGGGAAGCCACCCTTTCAACAGGTAATCAAAAGCTGAAACTGCACCGTTTACGATCAGTGAAACAATAAGCAAAAAACCCAAACCGATGATTATTGAGCCCGACAACAGACGATCTTTAACCAATTTAAGCCATCCTTTCTCTGGTTTTGCTTTCACACTCCATATTTTATTTACAGAATCCTGAATGTCTCCGAAAACAGTAGTAGCACCAATTATCAAACTTACAGCACCAATTACCAGAGATAAAGTGGTACTACCAGAGAGCTCCATATTTTTAATAATTTGCTGTATCTGCGCAGCCGCCTCATTTCCAACCAGTCCGTTTAATTCTCCGAACACACTGCCTTCAATTGCTTCCCTACCGAAAAAAGCCCCTGCCAATGAAATTACCAGCAGCAGCAGCGGTGCCATTGAGAACAAAGTATAATATGCCAGGGAAGCACTAAGCTTTAAACCCTTATTATCCATAAAAGTATTCACGGTTTCTTTAAGAATTCCGAATACCGTTTTAAAAAAAGTTTTTTTTTCCATGTGTTCCTTATTTATTCTTTATGAAACAGCAAATTGTAAACCATGCGGTTATATCCTTAAAATATGTTCAAGTGACTCAGCAAAAACATGAGCTGTTATAAATTCCGGCCTGTAAATCAGACTTTTGAAAAAATGTTCCGTTTTAGAATAAAATCTAACAGATGTAATAAATTTTTTTAATATGTGAAAAATTTCACAAAATGTAGAACTTTTAAACGATTGAAAATCAGCTAAACTTATGTAAATTTTATATTGTACGATTAATTATCATTATGAGTGGGGATAGGCACAATAAATTCACTTTGTATGTTATATCGGCACAGCTATTGTACTTACATTATCAGTTTTGAAGAACAGAATTTTACACACTCATTGCTTTGGTCGGTTAATGAGTGTGTTTTTTTTCCATTAAGTATAAAAACATTACATTGATGGATCATTATAAATAAACCTTTAACAAAATTTCAATAAAAAAATACAGATAATATTGTAAATTTAATATATAAGTTTCACTTAAATATTTATGCTATGAAAGATCAACAGAAAAACAACACCAATCCTGCGAAGAAAAATCAGGATAACAGACCCGAGAATAAAGATAATTTAGACAGCCGGGTGCACAAAGAACAAAAAATGAAAGGTGACGATGTTACATCGAACGAGAAACAAACGAAAGACAAAAAGTAAAACGTTCTTTTTCATAACAAATTTCAAAGCGGGTGTACTACATCCGCTTTTTTAATCTATATTTTTAATTAAATAAAGAATATATATGGATTTGATCCTTAACAAAATACAGATATTTGCAGATATTGCCCATGGCGAACAAAAACGCAAATACAGCGACCAACGTTATATTGTACATCCGATACGAGTTATGGAAACCTGTTCGGCGTATACTGATAAAATACAAATACTGGCTGCTGCCCTACTTCACGATGTTTTGGAAGATACGCCGATTACGGAACTGGAACTATTATCGTTTTTAGAAACATTAATGGATAAAAATGTTGCCAAGCAAACCCTTGAGCTGGTAGTGGAACTTACTGATATTTATACAAAAGAAGCCTATCCGCATTTAAACCGTAAACAACGCAAAGAAAAAGAAACACTAAGAATTGAACATACAAGCGCAGATGCACAAACCATAAAATATGCGGATATTTTAGACAATTGTAAAGAAATAACCGCAGCAGATCCGCATTTTGCTCCACGATTCCTTAAAGAGTGCATGACAATTTTAAAAGTAGCAACAAAAGGTAATAAGCAGTTATATGAAAAAGTTTACAAAGAAGTACAAACCGAATTAGTGAACTTAAGAAAAAGATAGTTTAAGTTTCAGCGCAATTTCAATTGAATAAAACTTTTACTAAAAGACATTGCAATAATAATATAAATGATTAAATTGATTCTTAAATTAAGCCAATCTACCATTTAAATAAACTTCATACCCAACCATATTATAACAGGACACACAAGACTCACAATCAATAAAATGATATAAGGTAGTTTTTGTTTTACATATACATACATGGCTGTTCGTTTTTATTTTGGTAAAGATAATATTAAAATTTTTATTATGTGTATTTATAAACTATTTTTTTTTTAAAATTAATTTTACACTCTATATACGTTAAACCATAGTCAATAGCCTGCAAAATATATAAATAACATATTGTAAGATTGTATTTGCAAAATAAATTTTTACTTTTCATGGTAAAAAAATTGAAATAAAATAAACATAATAAAAAATATTATATATTTATACACTAATTAATTATATGTATAATTATTAAAAATTTAATTACTATGAAAACGAAAAATCCATTAAAAAAAATTGCTGCTGCGTTTACCGCGGTTGCAAT
>CAMLFV010000069.1 GCA_946479395.1 uncultured Flavobacterium sp.
GATGAAAAAGGAAATTATTTCTGCGGACCTTATTTGTTAGATTATAAAATGGTTGAGGCTGATTTTAAACTGGGCGATAAAATTAGTATTAAAAAATTGATTAACAACCCAAGCCACATGAGTTCTGAATTGTATCCAAAAAAATCAATTAAGTTTTCGCTGGCTAACGGCGATAAACCAAGTAAATAAAGAAATCCATCGCATTAAACGATGGATTTCTTTGTTTGATCTTTATGCTTAAAATTTCTCTTCTTTAATTAAATTTCCATTTTCGAAATATCTCTTTTTTATTAGTTTTCCGTTTCTATCAAAATCTTCCCAAATTCCAAATGGTTTGTTTTCTTTATAATATCCGCTTATAGAAACTACCCCATTATCGTGATATCTTACAGATTTTCCATTTAAATTTCCATTGTCGTAGTTCTCCTCTGCGATTAATTGCCCTTGCTTGTTCCATTTTTTTAAACTTCCTACAACAATGTCATTTTTAAAAAAATTCAATGATGCTCTATTTCCGTTTTCATGCCATTCTTCGTTCTTACCATGAGATTTTCCGTTTTTCCACTCTGCTTCATATTTCAAAGCACCACTTTCATAATATGTTGTCATCAACCCATCCATTAACCCTTCTTTTCGATAAGAGAGCTCTTCTAATTGTCCATTTTCATACCAAATTTTCACTTGACCATTAAGTTTACCATCTTTCCGATCAGTAATAGAAGATGTCTGTCCATTTTCATGAAAGATTGTTTCTCTTCCTGTGTTATTGATAAATTCTTGAACACGTTCAATTTGACCATTAGTATAATAACGTATCAAATCTTCGCTCATTTGATTATTTTTTACAGTACCTTTTTGAAATATTGATCCATCTTGATACTTCTCTTCATATAATCCATCCTTTAAATAAAAGTTATAAGCTGTGTCATTTACAAAAATTTTATATCGAATAATATTTTCTTTTTCATCATACCTATAAAGCGTGTCAATTGGTTTTCTATCTTTTAATTTTCCTCTCTCAAAAATTTTCCCATTAGCATAAAATAAATGATAAACTCCATTCTCAACCGTAGTTTCATCAGTTATTGGAATCCACGAAGCTTTACTTGAATCTTCATCAATCCAATACGCCCAATTTTCATTTCTTTTTGAAGCATCGTTAAAATCACCTTCTTTACAACTGATAAGAATAAAACCCGTAAATAGAAATAATATAGTGTATCTAAATAAATTCATCATATTGCTAATTTAATAAAAAACACCTACAAGAATAAATATCTTGCAGGTGCTTGGTAAGTATATTGTTTGAAACTACAACTTCGTAACGCCCATATTCCAAAGGGTGAACGCTTGTATATCGGCATTTTCGTTGATGGTTTGCTGAACCGATTTTCCTGCGCCATGACCTGCATTCACATCAATACGAATTAACATTGGATTATTTCCTTGATTTTTCTCTTGTAATTCTGCTGCGAATTTAAAGCTGTGTGCCGGTACTACTCTATCGTCGTGATCGCCTGTGGTAACCATTGTTGCCGGATACGAAGTGCCTGCTTTTACATTATGCACCGGTGAATATCCTTTTAAATAATTAAACATTTCGTTAGAATCTTCTGCCGTTCCGTAATCGTAAGCCCAGCCTGCACCTGCCGTAAACGTATGGTAACGCAACATATCTAAGACTCCAACTGCCGGTAAAGCTACCTTTATTAAATCTGGTCGCTGTGTCATGGTTGCACCAACCAATAATCCTCCGTTTGATCCACCGCGAATTGCCAGTTTCTCGCTCGATGTATATTTTTCTTTAATTAAATATTCTGCTGCTGCAATAAAATCGTCGAACACATTTTGTTTTTGCATTTTGGTTCCGGCATCGTGCCATTTTTTACCGTATTCACCGCCGCCACGTAAATTTGCAACAGCGTAAACGCCGCCATTTTCTAACCAAACCGCATTGGCAACACTAAAGCTTGGTGTTAACGACACATTGAAACCTCCGTAGGCATACAACATTGTTGGGTTTGTTCCATCTAACTTTGTTCCTTTTTTATAGGTAATCATCATAGGAACTTGGGTGCCGTCTTTAGACGCATAAAAAACCTGTTTAGATTCGTAGTCGCTTGGGTTGAACTTTACTTTTGGCTGCTGATACACTTGTGATGTTCCCGCAGCAATATCCATCTTATAAATAGTTCCCGGCGTAATGTAGTTGGTAAACGAATAGTACAAATCTTTCGCATCTTTTTTTCCGCCAAAACCACTTGCTGTTCCTAAGCCCGGCAACTGAATTTTGCGAATGAATTTACCTGAATAATCAAATTGTTCAACAACCGAAACGGCATCTTTCATGTATCGAGCAAAAAAATATCCGCCGGCTTTAGATAAATCAAGCACGTTGTCACTTTCTAAAATCAAATCTTCCCATGCGCTTAAATTAATTACCTTAACCGCATCTACCACCATTAATTTTTTATTGGGCGCTTTTAGGTTTGTTTCGATATACAATTTTCCGTCTTTAGAATCAATTATAGAATAATCGTTATCAAACCCCGTAACAACTGTTTGAATTTGGCTGTTTGCTTTTGTTAGATCTTGAATGTACAATTCGTTGCCCGATGTAGCATTTGCAGCAGTTACCACCAAATATTTTTGATCGTTGGTAACGTATCCGCCAACATAACGGCGTTTGTATTTTTCACCAAAAACAAGCTTGTCAGTTTTTTGCGATGTTCCTAACTTGTGATAATATAATTTATGCTGATCTGTTTTCGCAGAAAGTTCTGATCCTGTTGGTTTGTCGTAGCTTGAATAATAGAAGCCCTCGTTTTTGTACCAGCTAATTCCTGAAAATTTCACATCGATCAAGGTTTCCCCGATTACCGATTTATCTTTTGCGTTTAAAACAATAATTTTTCTCCAGTCGCTTCCACCTTCTGATATAGCGTAGGCAACCAAACTTCCATCTTCGGTAAAAGAAACATCGGCTAACGACGTGGTTCCATCCTTAGAAAAGGTATTTGGATCTAAGAAAATTTCTTCTTTACCCGATTTATCTTTTCGATACAAAACCGACTGATTCTGTAAACCGTCGTTCTTATAATAATAGGTAAAATCGCCTTCTACAAACGGAGCGCCAATTTTTTCGTAGTTCCATTTTTCTGTCAATTGTTTTTTTAACTGATCGCGGTACGGAATCTGATCTAAATAAGCAAAAGTTACGTTGTTTTGAGCCGTAACCCAAGCGGCTGTTTCGGCAGATCGGTCGTCTTCTAACCAACGATATGGATCTGCTATTTTGTTGTTAAAGTAAGTATCTATAACTTCTTTTTTGGCTGTTTGCGGATAATTCATTGCTTTATTTTGGGCATTTACGCTTTGCGAAAGGATAACCGAAGCGATAAAAATAGAACTAACTAATTTTTTCATGATTAAATTATTGATGTTCTGCAAAATAAAAAAACTTGCCGAGGTTGGCAAGTTTTAATTATCTGAATTGAAGTTTGATTACTTTTTAGTGTATTCTATTGTTTGTGTGTAAGTACCTTCTGTAGATGAAGTTGCTTCCATTTTCACAGGATAGTTATCAGCATTATAATCATATTTTACTGTTCCCGTAAAATTATCTTCTGGAAAATCTGAATCTTCATAATTTATCCTCACTGCATTATTAACCAAGTTTGTTTGATTTTCTAAGATATAGGTTGAAACCCATTTTGGAAGGTTTAGGTTTTTAAAGATTCCGTTTTTAGCATCAAAAGTTAATTTTACCTCTTCGCTGTCATCGCTCGTCATCTTTGTGATATTTCCATTTGCATCATAGCTATAAGTAAAATATCCGTCGTTAATCAAATTTCCTTTACTATCTAAAGTCAATTCTTCGGTATCGGTTTGAGTTTGTCCGTTAAACTCACCTTTCATGTTAAGAGTTAACTTTGTTCCCGATTGTGTAAATGTGTAAGTTGTTTTATAAACTTCATCTATAGAAACAACTTCAACTAACTGGTTTCCGTTGTAGGTAAATGTATATTCGTACCCATCACTTTCGGTAATTCTTGTTACCTGTCCCTTGTTGTTGTAAGTGTAAGTTGTTGTATAATCGTCTGAAACAATTTTCGATGGAAGGTACATTTTTGTAACATCAACCGTTCCTTCTTCTGTTGGGTTGTTATCATCGTTTTTATCACAAGATGTGAACATTAATCCGGCTAAAACAAATGCCGATAATACTACTTTTTTCATAAGTATATAAGAATTAAAATTATTTTTTAGTGTATTCTACTTTTATGTAATAATCTTCGTTTGAAAACAATATTTTTTCAGGAAAATTATCGGTGTTGTAAGTATAAGTGATTGTTTGGGTATCGGTTTCTGATGATTCTAAATCTTTATAATCAATTTTTACACAGTTGTTAACCAAATAAAAAAAGTAATCGTCTAACAAATAAACATACAGCCATTGTGGCGTTTTTACATTTTTAAAGATGCCATTTTTAGTATCGTATTCAAATGTGTATTCGTCGTAAGGACTGGTTACTTTCTTTATATTTCCTGCGGTATCGTAAGTGATTGATCCGCCATCGTAACCTACTAACCTACCTTTAGCATCAATCGTAAAAGCATCTACAGGTTCTGGATCATTATCATAAGAGATCAATACATTATTGCCTTGATAGGTAAAAGTATAATCAGATGTATAGGTGTTTTCTGTAGTAACTTCTTGAACTTTTGCCGAAGTTACTAAATCGCCGGTATAATTTAGGGTGGTAGTAATGGTATAATCAGAATCGCCTTGTTTCATTTCGGAAATTCTGTTTTTATCATCGTACTTAAAAGTAACCGGCCCACTGTCTCCGTATATTTTTGAAGGAAGATAAATTGCGTTGGTAGTTTGATCGTCTTGTTCTTCTTTATCTTTGTCGCAAGAAGTGAATGCAAAACCCACAAAAAGCAGGGTTGCAAAGATTATTTTCTTCATAAGTTAATTTCTAAATTTGGTGCAAATATAAAACTCCTTTCCATATAAACAAGAAAGGAGTTGATTTATTGCAATGTTAATTGATTAATAATTAATGGTATAAATTTGGTTTTCGGTTGAACCGTTTTCGGTGTAATTTACAGACATTCGTGTAGGATAACCTGCAATAATATGTTCTACTGGATACGAATAAGTTTCAGACGAAGTGTAAGTTGTTCCTTGGTTTTCTGAAACATTTGTTACCGAAATTGGGTTATTCTCACCGAAATAATACAAATCAAAATCGCTTAACAACAATACCCATTTAGGCGATGTTATACCGCTTAAAATACCTTTGTCATTATTGTAGCTTGCGGTTGTTGTAGAATTTCCGTTGACAATTTTTACAATATTACCTTTGGTATCGTAAGTAAAAGTAACTAAAACATCTGCATTGCTAAAGTTTAAAACCTGACCTTTTTCATTAAAATTAAACAAAACATAATCATTATCGTCACCAGTTACTCTTGCTTGATTTGCTGTTGGGTAAGTAATGGTGTACGAATCGGTTTCGGTTCCTGTAGGATCGTTATAAATGGTTACAAACTTTGTTACTTTACCGGTGCTATCGTAGGTAAAAATAGTTTCGGTGTATTCAGTTTCAGAATCTTTATCGATTATTTTTACCAACTGTCCGTTTGCACTGTATGTAAAAAGTAAATTACCACTTACACTTGTTATTGATTTTGGAAGTTTTTTTAATTCGGCAACATTGTCGTCGCTTTTACACGAAACAAATATTACAGATGCCATTAAAACAGGTATTATAATCTTTTTCATATATTTTGAATTATTCTGCTGCCGGATAAACAATACGGATTGGCTTGTAATAAGTTGTCATTCTTAGATTGACGTCAGAAGCCTTTACCTCTATTATATAATCACCTTCTGCATAAGTTTTTCCTTCAGATTTCGCAGGTAAAATAACAGTTTGAACTTGATCTATCTCAGTAAAATACCCATCAAGATCAAAACGCTTCTGATTCACTTTAAACTCATCCGGTAAAGACTCTTTCGAATAAATTTCATACGCATATTCGTAAACACCTGTTTGGTCTGTAAACTTAAAAAACATACCTAATTCTTCACCAAACTTAAATTCTTTATTATCTGGAATATTAGTAATTTCAATCTTTGGACCAACAGTGTCCGGATCTTCGTCGTTACAACCAACAAAAGTAAAAGCCGTCGTTAATAAAAACAAAAGGCTTATTTGCTTGAAAAATTTCATACTTTAATTCATTTAATCTTCAAATATAAACGAATAATTTCAAACTTTAGTATTTTTGAAATGTGCTTAACATTTAGATTTTAGTTAATCTTTTAATAAAAAAATCCCAAACCAAAACGATTTGGGATCTGTAAAAAAACAATAAATCTATTAATGAGCATGGTCGTGACCAATAAAAATTTCAACAAACTGCTGGTTTTGGTTGCCGTTTACATCTAAAACCGTAATTCCGACATGGTAATGCTCTTCTGGGGCATCGGCAGGAATATTAATGGCATGCTCTAAAGCATAAGTTGCTGTTTTGTTAGGAACTTCTCCTGTAAATGCATATTCGTAATGTTCGTTATGTAACTGTTTTGCTTTATGTTCGTGACCGTCTTCTGCCGAGTGAATTTCGATTTTATAACTTGCCAAGCCTACATTATCTACCAAATTTGCTTTTACTGTAAAAACCGATCCTGGTTCAACTTCTTGGTGATCTGTTGGTGTGATAATTTCAATGGTTGGTTTTGTTGTATCTACCACTGCATCATCATCTGAACATGATGAAACTGCTAATAAACTGATTATTGCGAAACTTAAACTTGCTAATTTTTTCATGATTGATTTCTTTTTAAATTAAAATGGTATTGTTATAAAAATTTGAATGTTTCTGCCAAACTCCGGAATATCCAAAGCGCGGTAAAAACTGTTGTGATGATAGTAAACCGTATTAAAAACATTGTTTACCTGCAAACGAATTTGCGGTTTAAAACCTTTAAAGTTAAGTGCCGAACTAAATTGTGCATTTGCAATGGTGTAACCCGGCGTTACTTCTTCGTTTTGGGCAATTCTGCTTTGCTGCAAAGCCGATTTTAATCCTACTTGAAACTGATTTTGCTGCAGTAAACTACCATCTTTTAAATAATATTGAACATTAAATTGTCCATTAATTGGGGTTGAAAACG
Source organism: uncultured Flavobacterium sp. (assembly GCA_946479395.1). The sequence goes on from CAMLFV010000069.1 coordinate 7,193, forward strand.
GCAAAGGATAATCAACACCCGAATCACTAATCTGCTTATTGTACAAATAAGCCACCTGTGTCTGGAAACCAAATTTGTTCCACTGGTAGTGCGCATCAACCTCTAAACCTGTAAGCATCGCTTTCGATTGGTCGTATTTGTAAACCTGTCCGCCGTGTGGCAAAATAGAAAACGTGCCCGTTGGTTTCAAGAAAATGTAATTAGTGAAATAATATAAATAAGCACTTACGTTTATTTTAAAGTTATTTTTATGGAAATGTTGGCTTAAATCAAAAGCCCAGCCTTTTTCAACATCTAAATTTTGATTTCCTTGTTCGTGACGAAAAGCGCCATGGTGAATTCCGTTCGAACTTAATTCCATTGCCGTTGGAAATCGAAAATTTGATGCCACTGTAAACGTACTTTCCCAATCGGCCGTGATTTGGTGCGATACGCCAAAAGCTACATTTCCTCTTGAAAAATCTTTAGATAACGATTCCGCTCGTTGAGCATTTTGCCGAGCCTGATCTTCTGGTGTGCCTCGTTGCGATAAATAATCATACAACACCTCATCAAAAAAACCGGCAACCTTTACATTGGCAACATCATATCTTGCGCCTAGTTCCAAGTTCCAATCGTCTGCAAAATTCCAAGTATGTTTTCCGAAAACGCCTAAATTCCATCGTTCATATTCCGGCATTAAATAACTGTAACCCGCAATATCGTTGGTTTGATACTGACTTTGCACACCTAAAATAGTGGTATGATCTAACAACCAGTCTTTTTTGTACGATAATTCGGCATTAAGGGTATTCAATTTAAAATCTAACTCTAAATCAGGATTGATTTTTGGCGGAACCTGATTGGAATAATGCGAATGAAACAAGCTGTATTCCTGACGGTGGTTGCGTTGAAAACCAAACTTAAAATCCCACACATCATGCGTATTTAGCCATTTTGCATGATAGGTTATTTTGGTATGATTTACCTGCTGATAAGGCATGCCTATGTTTCGTTCGCTACCGTTGGGCTTGGCATCATTCACAGACGGAATTCCGTGTGCACCTGCAAAAAATCCCGATTTGTTTTGAAACTGGCTGATGCTTAAAATACTCTGAAAATCATCTTTTACATAACCCCATTGTCCGTAAACCGACAGTTCGTTTCCGGCAGTATTGGTCATGTTTCCATTTGTTAACGGAATTTTTGTAGATAGATACGTTATTTCATCAACCGGAACCTTAAAATCGGCAAATGTGGTGTACGCTGTTTTGAATTTATAAAAGTGATCGCCTTTTTTGTACGACATATTCAGTGCATTTGCCCACGATTTGTTTACACTTTGAGCCGTTGTAATGTATTGCCCTTTAAAACCATCGGTCGGAATTGTTTCGTTGTTCACTTCTATTACACCCGCAATCGCGTCCGATCCGTGCGTAATTGTGCCAACGCCTTTAACAACATTAACACTTTCGGTAGTCAACGCGTCAATTTCCAAACCGTGATCGGCGCCCCATTGTTGTCCTTCCTGCTTAATACCGTTTTCGGTAACAGCCAGGCGTGTAAATCCCAAGCCGCGCATCATAGGTTTTGCGGTTTGCGATCCAACGGTAACGGCGTCTAACCCCACCACGTTTGACAAGGTTTTTGCCAAACTATTGCTGTAATTATCCTGAAGATATTTCTGTGTAACTTTTTGCTGATTGTAAGCTTTTTGCTGTGCGGTATGTATTACAACGGTTTCCAAGGTTTCTACTTCATTTAAAACAACGGTAATTTGTTTTGATTGATTCAAATGAATTTTTTCCTGATAAACGCCGTAACCATCTGCCGAAACTTTTAAGGTGTACGAACCACTTTTCAGATCCGTAAAAACAAAAGTTCCCGATGCATCTGTATCCACACAACTACTGCTTAAATCAACATGACTGTTTGGTATGGTTTCTCCATCAACGTTTTTTACAACACCGGTTATTTGGTGCTGCGCAAAAACGCCATAGCCCAACATACACAAAACAATCGTTAATAATAAACGCATTTTGTGAGCTTTTTTATTTTTGTAAATGATTAAATTGGTTAATTGAAACTATGCAAGTTATGTCCCGTCAGTTCGAGCGAAGTCGAGAACTAAATCTAAAAACTTCTCGATACTCTCCATTTCATTACGTTACTCGAAGTGACGAATGAGAATAGATACTGATTAATAACCAAAATTGCTTGTTAAACAAAAACCGGCGGACCGCGAAGTGATACAAAATCAAACGAAGCATCAACAGAAATTGTTCGATACTCGGCATTTAATTTTGGATATGTTTTAGTGGGATAAAATACGATTACATCTGGTGTAACAGTTGTAAACGGACTAAAAGTAAAATGACAGATTTGACAATCATCTGAATGATGGTTTGCCATTTGATCATGTTTGGTATGATGCGTATCTGTACTTAAAAAATCGGAAACCAAATGCGAATATGTATGCACCGATTGAAACATAAGTGTTACCAGAACACAAATGCTAAAAAACAATGATATTATTTGTTTGTTTGATTTCATAGAACTGCAAATATAAAAAACTCTTGACGAATCAAGAGTTTTTTATAAATGATATTAACATATTTTAACCTATTAATTTGTTTGCTAACAAATATTCGGCAATTTGTATGGTGTTGGTTGCAGCGCCTTTTCGTAAATTATCGGCAACAATCCACATGTTTAAAGTGTTTTCCTGACTTTCATCTCTACGGATTCTTCCAACAAAAACCTCATCTTTATTTTGCGCGTACAACGGCATTGGGTAAGTAAAAGTATCTAAATTATCTTGTACCATAATTCCTGGTGTATCTTGCAATAAAGAGCGTACTTTGTTTAAATCGAAATCCTTTTCAAACTCAATATTCACTGCTTCACTGTGCCCACCAACAACCGGAATACGAACAGCGGTAGCCGTAACCTTAATACTGTCGTCACCCATAATTTTTTTGGTTTCGTTGGTCAGCTTCATTTCTTCTTTGGTGTAACCGTTATCCAAGAAACTATCACAATGTGGAATGGCATTTCTATGAATTTGGTATTTATAAGCCATTTCGCCTGTTTCCCCTTTGTATTCGTTCTCTAACTGCTGAACCGCCTTAACACCCGTTCCGGTAATCGATTGATAGGTTGATACAATTACACGTTTGATTTGATATTCTTTATGCAACGGAGCCAATGCCATTACCAGCTGAATGGTTGAACAGTTTGGGTTGGCAATGATTTTATCGTCTTTTGTCAACACATTGGCATTGATTTCCGGAACAACCAATTTTTTAGTAGGATCCATGCGCCAAGCCGACGAATTATCTACAACGGTTGTACCAACTTCGGCAAATTTAGGCGCCCATTCCAATGATGTTTCTCCACCTGCCGAAAACAACGCTACATCGGGTTTCATTTCAACGGCTGTCTGCAAATTTACCACCTTATACTTCTTATCCTTGAAAGCTATTTCTTTACCAACCGATTTTTCCGATGCTACCGGAATTAATTCTGTTACAGGAAAATTACGTTCTGCCAAAACGTTCAGCATTACCTCGCCAACCATACCGGTTGCGCCAACTACAGCTACTCTCATAGATAAATTTGTTTTAAGATTAAAAATTTGCAGTAGCAAAAATATGCAATAATTTATTAGTTTTTATAATTTACAAAATAGTATTAATTATATTTTGTAGTTAGACATACAATATTACCTAGTGTGAAAAATATTTTTTTCTAACTAGGAAAATAAATTGCCACGTGTAATAAAATTAAGTGCTTTATATCTCTTAAAATTCTCTAATCTAAAGTTGTTTGTATAGCTCTTTATTTTTTAACCACTGTTACATTTGCTACATTGCCGCTTTCGGTTTTAAGAGCAATAAAATAAGTACCCGCAGGAAACCCCTCTAAATTTAATTGTTGTACACCATTTGTGGTTTGTGTTTTTGCTTGCAATTTTTGTGCAGCTTCGTTATAAATAAAATAACCAACTATTTTTTCCTGAGTTTCTATATTTATAATATCATTTGTTGGGTTAGGGTACACATTTACGTTTAATTTGTTAAACTTATCTATGCTAACGGGTGTACCGCATGGTGTAACACCTAATTTGGCTACAAAGAAATCTGCCTGCCCTGTGCTTATCAAAGGGGTAATACCTAATGTGTTGTTCATAAATAAATTTGCCTGAAAAGTACCGCCTATTATATAGTTGCCGTCGTTATCAGTAGCCACAGCAGTCATTGACTGTCTTGTGCCAGGATCTCCTTTTATGGTGTGCATTCCCAAAGTAGTACCTGTTTGTTTGTTAAAACGTAAAAGTGTTGGGTCAGGTTGGTAAGATTGGGGATTATTCTGCGTAAAACTATCCCAAACAAAATACGCCTCACTACTGCCTAAGGCTACTTCATTACCGTTAATTGCTATACCTTTAGGTATAACAAATACTCCACTTGAAAAATTAGGAGCAAATGCAGTTGGTTGTTTCACCCATTGTACCGTTCCGCCTCTGTTGAATTTTACTAAAGTTGGTAAGGAAGTGCTTACAGCTGGAAGAAATGAATATTCATTTACAGTAGCATCAATAGGGTTGTATATCTTTATAGGTGCTTGTGAATTTATGTTTTGATATATGTTGCCACCAAAGTAAATATCTGAATTACTATCTATTTTTAATGACCAAAAATAGTTAGCTGCCAACGGGTTGCTATTTACCGGGTCTGCATAAACTTCTCTACGCCATATTTCTTCACCATCAACACCGGTGGTACTGTTAATACCGTTAAATGCCAGTATAAAAGATTTATTTACAATGGCATCGCCACCAAATGTTACCGGAAAGCTCTCAGATGGTCGTTCACCTGCTAAATAGTACCTGTTTAATGCTTCATCATAGGCAAAACGTGTTTTTCCAAAACCAAAAAGTGTGTCATCAGATAAAGGCAGCACCATACTGCTTACATAATTTAAACTGCTGTTATAACGCACTAAATGGTACTGTAATGTGTTGGTGTTAGTGGGCTGATCCCAACCGTATTGTTGTGGTACCGTTACCTGACTATCTAAATGCAACCCTCGTGACAATGCTACAATAAAATGTAATTGGTTTTGGCTGTCAATAGCAAGGTCTAAAATTCTTGAAAATAAACCGTCTGCCAAACCTGTATCTCCTTGTAAAGCTTTTTTGCCCAAGTACTGCCCTGTACCGCTGTATTTAATTAAAAACAAGGTTTTATAACCATCTTGCGGTATTATACCGTAAGGATCGGCAGGGTTGGCAACCGGGTATGCTAAAGAATCGGTAGGGCTAAAATGTACACGGGATCCGTCAGTTGTGATGATTGAATTTTTTAAATAAGCACCTATATATACGTTATTCTGGTTATCCAACACAAGATTGTACGCATCATCTATTGTACCGCCACCAATCACACGGCTCCAACGAACGGTACCGTCGCAAGTGGTAGAGAATAGTAAAATATCTTTAGCAGTACTGCCAGATGACTGGTTGTATGTAGTTAATGTCTGTCCGTTTAGCTGTACATTCTGCTTTCCATATACCGATGCTATAAAATAATAATTGTTATCAGTCCCTACTTTTAAATCGTGTATTTGTTCTTCATCTATTCCGCCGTTACTGCCACCGCCTTTCATTGCCCATTGCCAGTTGTAGGGTTGGGCTGTGGCTGGTATTGAGAATAGAACATAGAGAATGGAAAATAGCAGAATTTGCAAATTTGGAAATTTTGAATTCTCAATACACTTCGTTACTCGAAGTAACGGTTCAGTATGATATATTGTGTGTAGTTTATTTTTCATAGATCTATATTTTGTTGAGTTGTTGAATCGGTTAATCGTTGATTTGTTTTTTAAGTATCTTTTTAGACTCCTACGGAGTGACAAACTGTATGTTTTTTGATATATTGAGATCCCTCGTTACCTCGGGATGAACTGTGTTTATTTGCAAATTTATTTTAGTTAAAATTTATTAAATAA
>CAMLFV010000070.1 GCA_946479395.1 uncultured Flavobacterium sp.
GTACGTGAAGCCCGCAAACAAATTATTGCTGGAACGTTTTATGCTTGGAAAGAAAAAATGGTAAAACAAATGGCAACGCGTTTATAATTTCGGTAGAATGAAAATTATTGACTGGTACATATTAAAAAGATATCTGGGCACATTCTTTGTAATGATACTGCTTTTTATTCCTATTGGAATTACGGTTGATGTTGCCGAAAAAATCAATAAAATATTAGAAAACGATATCGCTTTAATTGATGTATTAACGTACTACGGCAATTTCACCATCTATTTTGCCAACATGCTTTTCCCGATATTTTTGTTTATTTCCATAATTTGGTTTACATCAAAATTAGCATCGAATACAGAGATTGTTGCTATTTTAAGTTCGGGAATTTCGTATATGCGTTTTCTGCGTCCGTATATTATTGGTGCAACATTTATATCGATTTTCGCTTTGTTAATGGGATTTTTTATTGTTCCAAAAGCAAGTTTGGGTTATAACGATTTTAGATACAAATATTTAAAGCGGAAGGAAGTTCGCGAAACGCAAAACGTATTTAAACAGCTCAATAAAAATGAATTCATTTTTGTTAGTAACTTTAGTTACAGCACTAAAACAGGTTATAATTTTACGTTAGAAAAGTTTAAAGGATTGAATCTGGTTTCAAAGATCGAAGCTGGACGAATTGTTTATAACGACAGTACAAAAGATTATACTTTATATAATTATCAAAAAAGAACGGTGGGAGTTCAAGATGATCAGATCGAAAAAGAATCTGAAAAACGCATGAAGTTTAGTTTTGAAGTTGATGATTTAACTCCGGCAATTTATGCTGCTGAAACCATGACACTTTCTGAATTGAACCAGTTTATAGATAAAGAAAAAATGCGCGGATCATCAAACATCAACGCGTATATGGTGGTAAAATACAAAAAGTACAGCGTTCCGGTTTCTGCCTTTATTTTAACAATTATTGCAGTGGCGGTTTCGTCAATGAAACGTCGCGGTGGAATGGGAGTAAACCTTGCCATGGGCATTGGTTTGGCGTTTACCTATATATTCTTCGATAAAATTTTCGGTACGTTGGCAGAAGCATCAAGTATCAATCCATTATTTGCAGTGTGGTTTCCAAACGTACTATTCGGAATCCTGGCTGTTTATCTTTTAAATAATGCCAAACGTTAACTTAAAAAATCAGTTACATCTTCATTTAATCGTTTTCATTTGGGGATTTACCGCCATATTGGGGCATTTAATTACTTTAGAAGCCTTGCCGTTGGTTTTTACCAGAATAGCAATAGGAATCAGCGTAATTTTGTTTTATCTGCTGATTAAAAAGAAGAACTTGGCAATTGCACCAAAAGATATTTTCCGATTTTTTATCTTCGGATTTGTCATAGCCTTGCATTGGTTGACGTTTTTTTATGCCATTAAAATTTCGAACATATCCATAACATTAGCTTGTCTTTCAACCGGCGCTTTTTTTACATCGATATTAGAACCCATATTTTACAAGCGCAAGTTTATTTTGTACGAAGTCTTTTTAGGATGTTTGGTTGTTGTAGGATTATTACTGATTTTTCAGTTCGAAACCCAATATAAAATGGGAATTTTGGTGGCATTAACATCGGCATTTTTATCGGCTTCGTTTTCGATCATCAACGGGAAATTGGCAAATACGCATGACAGCGTTGTAATAAGTTTTTACGAATTGGTAGGCGGATTGTTTATTTTGGTATGTTTCCTGTTTTTTCAAGGTGGATTTACCGCAGAAAACTTCAATTTTCAACCAAACGATTATATCTGGTTAGGAATTTTAGGATCAATCTGTACTGCATATCCGTTTATTGCAACCATTGATATTATGAAGTATTTATCGCCTTATACAATAATGTTAACGATAAATTTAGAACCTATATACGGTATTTTATTGGCAGTTTTTCTTTTTAAAGATCAGGAAAAAATGACTCCCGCTTTTTACTTTGGTGCATTAATAATTCTGCTTACTGTTCTGTTAAATGCCTATTTTAAAAATCGTAAAAAAGCATCGGTATAATTATAAAAACGCTATATTTGTAGCTGCAAAACACATAAAATAGTAAAGGGTTTATGGAGTATTTAGATTTCGAATTACCTATTAAAGAGTTAAACGAACAATTAGATAAATGCCAGATTATTGGAGAAGAATCTAATGTTGATGTTACAGAAACTTGTAAAAATATCGAAAAGAAATTAGAAGAAACCAAAAAAGAAATATACGGTAATTTAAATGCTTGGCAGCGTGTACAATTATCGCGTCACCCCAACCGACCTTATACATTAGATTACATCAATGCAATTTGCGGTGATTCGTTTTTAGAGCTTTTTGGCGACAGAGGCGTTAAAGACGATAAAGCAATGATTGGCGGATTAGGAAAAATTGGCGATCAATCATTCATGTTCATTGGTCAGCAAAAAGGAACCAACACAAAAACACGTCAGTACCGAAATTTTGGTATGGCAAACCCAGAAGGTTACCGCAAAGCATTGCGTTTAATGCGTATGGCAGAAAAATTCAACGTGCCTGTTGTAACTTTTGTTGATACTCCAGGGGCTTATCCTGGTTTAGAAGCAGAAGAACGCGGTCAAGGCGAAGCAATTGCACGCAATATTTTTGAAATGTTCCGTATTAAAGTGCCAATCATCGTAATTATTGTTGGAGAAGGTGCTTCTGGTGGTGCATTAGGGATTGGCGTAGGCGATAAAGTATTTATGTTAGAAAACACTTGGTATTCTGTAATTTCACCTGAATCTTGTTCATCGATCTTATTCCGTAGTTGGGAATATAAAGAGATTGCTGCTGATGCTTTAAAATTAACATCGGTTGACATGAAGAAAAATCATTTGATTGATGATGTAATTCCTGAACCTCTTGGTGGCGCACATTACGATCGTGCAGCTACTTTTGAAACAGTTAAGAAAACCATAGTTAAAACATATAACGAATTATCTAAGAAGAAAATAGATACTTTAATAGATGAACGTATGGATAAATACTCTAAAATGGGTGAATTTTCAGAATAATTCAAAATTTAAATAAAACAAAAAGCTGAACGAATGTTCAGCTTTTTGTTTTATTTAAATTAACCCAAAAAAGCCTGCATCATCCAAATGTCTTTTTCTTGTTCGGTAATTAAATCGCTCATCATAGAATTGGTTCCTTCATCATTAATTTCGCCGGTTTTTTCTAAAATTTCACGTTCAATAGTCAGTAAAGAAGCTAACGATTTTATAATAACTTCAACTGCTTCTTCATCATTTGTAACATTTTTTGCCACTTTTAATGTGTTATTTTTCAAATAATCATCGAAAGTATGTAAAGGTGTTCCTCCTAAAGTTAAAACACGTTCTGCAATTTCATCAATTCTTAACTGTGCCTGATTGTACAATTCTTCAAATTTTACATGCAGTTCAAAAAAACGTTTTCCACGAATATTCCAATGTAGTCCGCGTAAATTTTGATAATAAACTTGAAAATTCGACAGTAAAACATTAAGTAAATCAATGTTTTCTTTTGTCTGTTTCTGTGGTAATCCTAAAATATTCATAACCTTATTTTTAAAATTCTACTATCAAATTTACGAATAATTAACCGATATTTGTATAACTTCTATTGATAGTATTAATAGTGCAATAGTTAAAATCTTTTAAAAATGACCATTACCCAACTAAATTATGTGCTTGCCGTTGCAGAGCATTTAAATTTTACCATTGCGGCAGAAAAGTGTTTTGTTACGCAGCCTACATTAAGTATGCAGATTCAAAAACTGGAAGAGGAATTGGAAATCAGAATTTTTGATCGAAACAAAAAACCGATTCAGTTAACCGAAGTTGGTAAAAAAATTGTGGAACAAGCAAAAAGCATTGTTAATGAAGCCGACAGAATTAAAGATATCGTAGATCAACAAAAAGGTTTCATTGGTGGCGATTTTAAAATTGGGATTATTCCAACAATTATGCCTACATTGTTACCTATGTTTTTAAAGAATTTCATTAGAAAATATCCAAAAGTAAATTTAATTGTTGAAGAACATACTACAGACGAAATTATAAGTAGGTTACAAAAAGGACAGTTAGATGCTGCTATTGCTGCTACGCCTTTAAATGAAACCGATTTAAAAGAAATTGTGCTTTATTACGAACCTTTTGTTGGATATTTTCCTTCGGAATTTAGAAATGGATTGACCGAATTATCTCCGAATGATTTAAACGTGAACGATATTTTGCTTTTGCAAGATGGACATTGTTTTACCAACGGAATTTTAAACATTTGCAAGGCTTCTAAATTGGATCAATCTCAGAATTTTGAATTGACATCAGGTAGTTTTGAAACCTTGATTGGGTTGGCAAATGAAGGGTTAGGGGTAACGTTGTTGCCTTATCTACACACGTTGAATTTAAGCGAGAAGGATAAGAAGAATATCATTGAATTTGCCGATCCAAAACCATCACGTGAGGTTAGTTTGATTTTTCCTAAAAACGAATTAAAAATTCATATCGTTGATGCTTTGCGACAAACAATTTCAGGAGTTGTGAAAGGAGCGATTGCTTTTCAGGATATTGCGATTATTAGTCCGAAATTGAATAAATAGACAAAACAAAAGGATGGAAATTACTCCATCCTTTTTGTTTTATAAGATCACTATAATGTCTTCTAAATCGCTTTTGTTTTTAGTAAAATCTGCGATCCATTCTTTTAATTTGTCAATTTCAAACGGAAGCAGAAATTCAATTGCTTTGGTAATTTCTTTTAGAAATAAGTCCTTACTGAAACTTACTTTTTCTAAAATTTTTATGGTGTGATTTAATCGTTCTGTCATAATCTGTAATTTTATATAAATATAGCCAAAAGCAATTAGTTTTATAAAAAATTTAGATTTTTTTAACAGCAATAATCATCTCGCGTTTTCCGGGTGGTCCTGCTGTTTTATGAACTTTAAAACCTATTTCTTTCAGTCTTCTATTAACTATTCCTTTACAGGCGTAGGTTACAAATATTCCGTCTTCATTTAAAAAATCATAAGCTTTCTGTAAAATTTCTGCCGACCATAATTCACTTTGATAATCAAATCCAAAAACATCAAAATAAACAATATCAAATTTATTGGTTGTATTAAAATCTTCAATCTTACTAAAATGTTTCAGCAGACTAAAATGTTCGGTTACCATTTTGTTTGTATCAACAGGAATTTCGTGTAATTTTTGAAGCGAAACAGGTGTTTTTACAAAATCATTATAATTCAATAAATTAAATTCATTTGTAGTCAGCGGATAAGCTTCAATACTTTCGTAAACGATTTTTTTATTATTGTTAAGCGCAAATTCCAGCGTAAGCAATGCATTCAATCCGGTGCCAAAACCATATTCTAAAACATTAATGGTTTCTTTGCTGATTAATTCAATGCCATTTTTAATGTAAACGTGGGCAGATTCCTGAACGGCTCCGTGTTTGGAATGAAAAGTTTCACCCATATCTTTAACAAATAAAGAATGCGAACCATCTTCGGTAACTATAATTTCACGATCCATTTACGGAATAATCAGTTTTTTGATTCTTGGAATAGGTCCGCCACATTTTTTAGAATGACATTCTAAACATTGGTTCACCATTTTATTGAAATTGTCTTTTGCCTGAACAGGATCAGTATAAATAGCTTTTTGAGCTTCGATAAATTTTATTGCCTGATCGTTAAAAAACGGATCACGATCCGAAGCTTCTGTTAAAACAGCGGTATGCAATTTATCAAAAGCCACAGGATAACTGCCTAAATCCTGATTCGTTAAAATACGTTCTTTAAGCTGGGTGTTGTAAGCATACATTTGCTCCATTAAAGATGCCATTTCAGACATTTCGTACATCTGAAATTTAGCATCAGCAACAGTGTCTTTAACTGTTACAGCTTTTTTTGTATCATTTTTTTGCTGACAACTTGTGGCAAAAGCAACGCTTAAAACAATTAACAGTAACTTCTTCATTATTTAGCTGCTGCAATTAAAACACCGTCTGCCATGAAACGATAGTTTTTAGATGGCTGTGTAATTTGATCGATTTCGGCTTGAGTTTTACCAGCATCTTTAGCTTCGTGTTTTAACTGATCTACCGATGTTTCTTCGATAAACGCCTTACCAGAAACAATTGCCGTATGGTTTTCTGCACCTTCTTTAGGAACAAAAAATGCATAATCTTTAAACTTTACAAAAGCTTCTTTTTCATTAGCTAAATTTAAAGTCATCCAACAACCTTTTTTCTTGCAGGTATTTTTAATTTCAGATGTAAACTTAACATCCAAAGTATCAGTTGGTTTCATGCTTTCGTATTTAGCCAACATTTCCTCTTTTGTAATTGCGTTGTCTTTAGTAATACTGTCACCAAAAACCTGATAGTTCATTGCGGTTTCAGTTGTATTTTCAACTTTATCTGTAGTTTCAGTTTCTTTTTTATTGCACGCAATCATTAAAGATGTCGCTGCGAAAACAAATACTATTTTTTTCATGATTCAAATAAATTTTTACAAATATAAAAATAGTAAACTAAAAACAGGCTAATTAACTTTATTTCAGCTAATTTATCAAACCTTAATAAAATTAGTATATTTATAGTAATAATAGCTTTTTGTTGTAAATTACATAATTGAAACTATTTGTAACGATTTTTTTTTCCTAAATTTGTAAAGTTCAAAACGACATAACAAATTTTAAAGAGTAAAAGTAAAAATGGATTCAAACATTTTAAATAACTTAAAACTAACTAAAGTAGCTGCTTCTAAAATCGATACTTTTGATTTTGAAAATGTGAAATTTGGAGAAAAGTTTACAGACCACATGTTAGTTTGTGAGTATAAAAACGGTGAATGGGGTACTTTGGAAATTAAACCTTATGCACCAATTACGTTAGATCCTTCGGCAAGAGTTTTTCATTACGGACAAGCGATTTTTGAAGGAATGAAAGCTTATAAAGAAGAGAATAACGATATTTGGATGTTTAGACCGGATCAAAATTTTGAACGTTTTAATAAATCGGCGATTCGTTTGGCAATGCCTGCGATTGATGAAACCCGTTTTATTGGCGGTTTAAAAGAATTAATCAAAGTTGAAAAAGAGTGGGTGCGTAAAGGTTTAGGAAATTCTTTATATATCCGTCCGTTTATGATTGCTACCGAAAGTGGTGTAATTGCAAGCCCATCGAACGAATTTTTATTTTGTATTCTATTATCGCCTGCAAAATCTTATTATGCGGGTAAAATTAAAGTTCAAATTGCCGATTATTACAGTCGTGCTGCAAATGGTGGTATTGGTGCGGCAAAAGCGGCAGGTAATTATTCAGCGCAGTTTTATCCTACAAAATTAGCTCAGGAAGCTGGTTTTAATCAGGTAATATGGACAGATTCTAACCATACGCATTTAGAAGAAGCCGGTACAATGAACGTTTTCTTTAGAATTAACGATACGTTGTTCACCGCGCCAACATCGGATCGTATTTTAGACGGTGTTACCCGTAAAAGTTTAATTCAGTTGGGTGAATCTTTAGGTTACGATATTAAAATTGAACCTGTGCAAGTTGATACTATATTAAATGCTGCTAAAAACGGTACATTGAAAGAAATTTTCGGAGCAGGAACAGCAGCGGTAGTTAACCAGATCGAAGGTTTTTCTTACAAAGATCAATACTATCAGTTACCAGAAATGGCAGATGAAGAATCGTATGCGTTACAGCTTAAAAACGCACTAACAAAACTACAAAATAAATTAGCAGACGATCCGTTTAACTGGACTGTTAAAATATAATGAAGAAGCTTGCATTTGCAAGCTTTTTTTATGCACTTATTTTGGTTATATTTGTTTAAAAAAAAGTATGTTTTCACAAGGCCAGCTTATCTTTGCACTTTTATTTGTAATAGTTTTTGTAATAATAATGATTATCATGTATCGCAAAGATTTAAAAATGCACAAAGTTTATTACAAAGGTAGTTTATGGGTTTTGTTTACTTTTTTATTGTTTATAGCATTGCTGTTCGTAATTAAAGTCACCTTAAAAGATTAAAATTCTATGAAAATTTTAAAGTACATCTTCATTATTGCTGCATTGGCAATAGTTTTTTTAACCGTGTACATTGCAACCGGTAAAAGTGAATATGAATTTAGTGTAAGTAAAAAGACAGAATTATCTAACCAGCGATTGTTTAGATATGTTGATAATTTACAGAATTTTGGTGATTGGAATCCGTGGAATAATGATGCTGCGGCTTTTAAATTAGATTCTATTTATAAAGGAAAAGATGCAAAAGTTACTTGGAACGGAAATGAAGCTTTTATTACAAAATCAATTCCTAACGATACCGTTTTCTTAAAAATGAATATTTCGGGTAACGATTATGATACCAAAATGTATTTTGATGAAGTAAACGGAAAAACAACTATTGGTTGGAAAGTAAAAGGAAATTTATCTTTCAGTGAAAAATTCAAACTGTTTTTTCAGGGAACACCAGAAAGTATGATCGCCCCGACTTTTGAAGAAGGTTTAACCAAGATTGATAAAAATATTACAGAAAGTCTTAAGAAATTCTCGATTAAGAATGAAGGAATAACAATGATTCCAGAGATGTTCTATATAAAACAAACAGTAGAATCGAACATTGAGAATTTAGGTGATAAAATTTTCCAGAGTATGGAGCACATGAGTAATTTCGCCAAAAACTTTGAATTAGAACCTTATGGATCTCCGTTTACAGTGTTCGAAAATATCAATGTACTTTCAGGAAACGTGCGTTATTCGGTTTGTTTACCAATTAAAAACTTTTTCAGCACAGCAGAAGGTAGCGACATTGTTTGCGAAAAACTACCAGCTTTTCATGGCTACAAAACGGTTTTGACTGGTGATTATATGCACAGCGATAAAGCTTGGACAGAAGTTAAAAAAGAAATTGCAGCTAAAAACCTAACGCAACGTGCCGATATCAAACCGATATCAATCTATAAAACTTCGATTTTAACCACACAAAAATCAAATGAATGGATTACGGAGTTTATCATTCCGGTAAACGAAACGGTAATTCCTATTATTGATACACCTGTAACAGATAGTTTATCAGTTACTAGATAAAAATTAAGCTTCCTAAAAAGGAAGCTTTTTATTGTTGGAAAAGTTAGTATTAATCTTTTATTTCATTTTCCCATACTTCAGAATTGATGTTAATTAAATTGATTGTTACTAACTTTACACCAAGATATGTTTAGGCTCGTCACTTCGAGTAAGTTTTCGATAGAAAACTGTATCGAGAAGTTCTTTGAATTATAATTTCTCGACAAGCTCGAACTAACGAAAATCTTAATTATATTATGGTTTGGTATAAACTTCGTGATAATCATTTTAATTAATGTTTCATGACAAACAAAAGTAATGACGCATTTTACATAAGCAATAAAAAACTCCAACCGTTAAGTTGGAGTTTTTTAGTTTTATATTAAATCGTAAACGAACCGTTTGTTCTAATTTGTGGTTCATTGTTTTGTTCTTGTTCAGGTTGTTTTGGCAAATCACCTTTCATTAAGAATGAAATTACATCTTTGTTGATGCTTTGCATAGTGTCTTTAAACAAGTTAAAAGCTTCGAACTTATAAACCAATAAAGGATCTTTTTGTTCGTGTACGGCTAACTGAACAGATTGTTTTAACTCGTCCATTTTGCGTAAGTGTTTTTTCCACGCTTCATCAACAATAGAAAGAACAATGTTTTTCTCGAAATCGTTAATTAACGTTTTTCCTTCACTTTCGTAAGCCTTGGTTAAATCGGTAACAACGTTTATTGTTTTAATTCCATCGGTAAACGGAACAACCATACGCTCGTAACCACCATTTTTATATACGTTTTCAATTACTTTAAAAGCTTCAACAGCACTTTCATCGCATTTTGCAACGTATTTTTTATAAGCAGCTTCGTACAACTTGTCAGTTAATTCGGCATCGCTTAATTTGTTGAATTCATCTGCCGTAACAGGAGATTCCATTCCGAAGATCTTAATTAAATCGTATTCGAAATTTTTAAAATCGTTTCCTACTTTGTTTCCTTCAACCAAATAATCGCATAAATCGAACATCATGTTGGCGATATCCACTTTTAAACGATCTCCGTGTAATGCATGACGACGACGTTTGTAAACAACCTCACGTTGTGCATTCATAACATCATCATATTCTAACAAACGTTTACGAACACCAAAGTTGTTCTCTTCTACGCGTTTTTGTGCACGTTCGATTGATTTGGTCATCCAAGAATGCTGAATAACTTCGCCTTCTTTTAAGCCCATTCCGTCCATAATCTTCGCAACACGCTCTGATCCAAACAAACGCATTAAGTTATCTTCTAAAGAAACATAGAATTGAGACGATCCTACATCACCCTGACGACCTGCACGACCACGTAACTGACGGTCTACACGACGAGAATCGTGACGTTCAGTACCAATAATTGCCAAACCACCTGCGTCTTTAACTTCTGCAGTTAATTTGATATCGGTACCACGACCAGCCATGTTGGTTGCAATGGTAACAACGCCCGGATTTCCTGCTTCTTCTACAATTTGCGCTTCTTGCTTATGTAATTTTGCATTTAAAACGTTGTGTTTGATACCGCGCATTTCTAACATACGGCTTAATAATTCTGAGTTTTCTACCGAAGTTGTACCGATTAATACTGGACGACCAGCTTGTGATAATTCTACAACATCATCAATCACCGCATTGAATTTCTCACGGATTGAACGATAAATTTTATCTTCACGATCTTCACGTGCCATTGGGCGGTTGGTTGGAATTTCAACAACGTCTAATTTATAAATTTCCCAAAGTTCGCCTGCTTCTGTAATGGCAGTACCTGTCATACCAGCCAATTTGCTGTACATACGGAAATAGTTCTGTAAGGTAACGGTTGCAAATGTTTGGGTAGCAGCTTCGATTTTTACGTTTTCTTTAGCTTCGATCGCTTGGTGTAATCCGTCGGAATAACGACGACCATCCATAATACGACCGGTTTGCTCGTCAACAATCATTACTTTGTTATCAACCACAACGTATTCCGAATCTTTTTCAAACAATGCGTATGCTTTTAATAACTGGGTTAATGTGTGGATACGTTCTGATTTTACTCCGAAATCTTGGAATAAAATTTCTTTTTTCTCTGACATTTCTTCTGCAGAAATGTTTAATTTTTCAATTTTGGCAATTTCTGTTCCGATATCTGGTAAGATGAAGAAATTTTCATCCATTCCTTGCGATAATGCTTTGATACCGTTATCTGTTAATTCTACCTGATTGTTTTTTTCGTTGATAACGAACAATAAACCTTCGTCTACCTTTTTCATTTCGCGGTTGTTGTCCTGCATAAAATGATTTTCGGTTTTTTGAAGAATTTGTTTTACACCTTCTTCAGACAAAAATTTAATTAACGCTTTATTTTTAGGCAACGCACGGTATGATCTTAATAAATTGAAACCACCTTGTTTGGTATCACCTGCTTTAATTAAACGTTTCGCTTCGGTTAAAAACTGGTTCGATAACTGGCGCTGTTGTGCTACCAATGAATCTACTTTAGGTTTTAATTCTAAAAATTCATGACGATCGCCCATTGGAACCGGACCCGAAATGATTAACGGAGTACGTGCATCATCAACCAAAACAGAATCCACCTCATCTACAATCGCGAAATTGTGCTTGCGTTGAACCAATTCTTCCGGTGTATGTGCCATGTTATCACGTAGGTAATCAAAACCAAATTCGTTGTTTGTTCCGTAAGTAATATCTGCCTGATACGCATCACGACGACCCGATGAGTTTGGTTGGTGATTATCGATACAATCAACCGTTAATCCGTGGAACTCAAACAAAGGTGCATTCCACTGACAGTCACGTTTTGCAAGGTAGTCGTTCACCGTTACAACGTGTACACCGTTTCCTGCCAATGCGTTAAGGTAAATAGGAGAGGTTGATACCAATGTTTTACCTTCACCAGTTTGCATTTCGGCAATTTTACCTTGGTGAATTACTGTTCCACCAATCATCTGCACATCGTAATGAACCATGTTCCAGCTTAACATTTTGCCGGCAACTTCCCATGTGTTAGACCAAATTGCTTTATCGCCTTCAATACGAACGTGACCTTTAGTTTGTGCAAACAGCTTGTCTTGTTCTGTAGCAGTAACAACCAACTCGTTGTTGTTTGTGAAACGACGAGCCGTTTCTTTAACCACTGCAAAAGCTTCAGGCAAAATATCGAATAAAGCTTTTTCCGATAGGGTATAAGCTTCTTTCTCTAAAGTATCGATAGAAGCATAAATTGTTTCGCGTTTGTCAATGTCAGTAGTTTTCTCTAATTCTTCGCGGTACGAAGCAATTTTAGAATCCTGACCAAAACGTGCCTGCTTTATTTTTTCTTTAAAAGAAATAGTTTTTTCTCTTAACTCATCGTTCGATAAGTTTTCGAATGAGCTGTAATACTGGTTGATTTTATCTACAATAGGGCGGATGGACTTTACGTCTTTCTGTGATTTATCGCCCACAAACGCCTTTAAGATACTATTTATGATACTCATAAATAAGTTTGATTTAAATTAATATTCCGTGATATGTGGTTACAAAAAAAAGCCTCTTGTTAACCGAGACTTTTTTTGCTATGTATTTCTAATATTCATCCTCGTTCCAAAGATAGTCTTCATCTGAAGGATAATCTGGCCAAATTTCTTCCATTGATTCATAGATCTCACCTTCATCTTCGATCGATTGTAAGTTTTCTACAACTTCTAAAGGTGCACCAGTTCTGATGGCGTAATCTATAAGCTCATCTTTGGTAGCTGGCCATGGGGCATCACTTAAATACG
>CAMLFV010000071.1 GCA_946479395.1 uncultured Flavobacterium sp.
AGCTGGGTTGATTACATTGTTTGTATCCCGTTGCATAAATCGAAAGAGAAAAAACGAGGATACAATCAGTTAGATGGTTTTGGGAACGAATTAAGCAAGCAGTTGAATATTCCGTTTTATAAAGATTATCTTATTAAAACATCGAAAACCAATACGCAAACCAAGAAAAGTATGTGGCAACGCGCCGAAAGCAAAAGCGAGTTTATTGTAAATGCGAAATATCAAAACCTACAAAACAAAAACATTCTGCTGATTGATGATGTTATGACCACCGGATCTACTTTAGAAATTGCGGGTAAGTGCATCTTAAAAAATTCCACCCACAAAATAAGCATATTAACTATGGCATATACACGCTAAAAAAATCAAATAAAAATAGTTACTTTGCAGGGTAAATTTAAGTTGATGAGATTTTTAAGATATTTTAGTTTTTTCTTGATACTGACTTTGGTGCTTTTTACCAATTGTGCAAAACGCGGAACCATTACCGGTGGATTGAAAGATACGTTGGCACCCGTGATTTTATCGACCAATCCGGAGAATTTCAGTACACAGTTCAACGAAAAAACAATTCAGATAAATTTTGACGAATATGTTAAGCTGAACAAGGTAAACCAGCAACTGATTATTTCGCCACCAATGGATACGCAACCCGAAATTACACCAATGGGTTACCCCAGCAAATTTATAAAAATCAAGATTTTTGATACGCTTAAAGCGAATACGACCTACAGTTTTAATTTTGGCGAAAGTATTCAGGACAATAATGAGGGAAATCCGTACACGAACTACAAATATGTTTTTTCTACCGGAGATTACATCGATTCATTAAAACTTACCACCAATTTTGAAGATGCTTACAGTAAAAAATCAAGCGGTACGGTAAATTTACTTTTGTATGAAACCGCAGGATTTAACGATTCTACCATTTACAAGAAAAAACCGTTGTATGTAGCAAGTGCAAAAGACAGTGTTTCTACTGCCGATCTGGAAAATTTGAAAAGCGGTACTTATTACCTTGTTGCCCTGCAAGAAAAAAACAGTAATTATAAGTTCGATCCTAAATCAGATAAAATAGGTTTTCATCCAACACCAATCACCTTACCAACCGACAGTGTTTTTCGTCTGAAATTATTTAGTGAAACAAAACAGACCACAGCTTACCGACCATCAATGGTGAGCCAAAACAAATGGTTGGCAGCTTACGAAGGCGATACCAAAAATTTAAAAGTAACTGCTTTGGGCAACAACAAACCCATAGCATCGCGCATTACAAAAGTTCCCGGAAAAGATTCTATTTTTATTTTTACGCCTTTAGAAAAGTACGATTCGATACAGTTTAAATTTAAAAACAATACTTACGAAAAAACACATACTGTTACACAACGAACAGTAAAACCTTTAGATACCTTACAAATTAAGTTTATTAAAAGTGGAACCATACAGTTTAGAGATACTATTTCGTTTACTACAAACACGCCTTTTAAAAACATTTCTAAAGATTTAATTCAGGTAATTGGGAAAGATTCGTTACAAATTCCCTTTACCATTAAAACCGATTCGTTAAACAATACCATAAAACTTTTGTTTGATAAGGTTGAAGATGAAAAATATACCGTGTTTTTAAAACCTAACAGCGTAACCGATTTTTATGATAACGCCTTAAAAACCGAAATGATACAACGTTTCCAAACCGGAAAATTAACCGATTACGGAAACATTTCGTTTACACTTTCGGGAACGGTGAATTACCCTATTATTTTTGAATTGCTGACCAAAGATGATAAACTGTACGATTACTTGTATATAACCGAAGAAAGCTCTATTGAATTTAGAGCCATTGAACCTGATAAATATTTTATACGGATTATTGAAGATACCAACGGCAATAAAAAATGGGACACTGGAAGTTATCTAGAAAAACGACAACCCGAAAAGGTTATCAACTTTCAAAAAGAATTTGACATAAGAGCCAATTGGGAATTAAACGAAACTTTGGTTATGCCATAAAAATAAAACCTTCTAAATATTTGGAAGGTTTTATTTTTTCACCAGCTTTTTAACGGCTATACCTTGATTGGTTCCTAAATGCAACATATAGGTGCCACTAGCTAAGTTTTCTACGTTTAGTTGTAGTTGAGTTTCGTTATTGTAGTTTTGGGTGCTTAACTGCTTACCAGTAACATCGTAAATTGTTATTTGGTTCACCAACACATTTTCACTATTAGTTATGTTTACAACGTTAGTTGCAGGGTTTGGATAAACATTAAATTTAGAAGAAATCCATTCATTTACATTTGCAAAAGTCGGACGATTTGGCACAGCCGAAAGTTTAATATTATCGTATTTTATCAATGTCCCCGAATAAGATTGTTTTGCATTATAAACAGCAAAACCTATGTAAATATCTTCAGTAGATAATGAGTCTCTTTTTTGAAGATCCCAATATTGTAACATAGGAATGTATGTATGAACATCCCATGTATCGGTAACTTCTATATACTCAAAATACACCTCAACTTTTATCCATGTGTGGTTATATGTTTTTTTATAATTTCCTGAGTTTGTTATTGAAGAATCTACAGTAGAATCATTAGCATTAATTTCGCATTTAAAGTAATAATCGCCTGAACTAAAACCAATACGTGATTCAAACATTTCTGCAAGATCACCAGTAAAATCTTTAGAATAAAATTCAAATTCCAATTTTAAAACATCATTCCCCTGATCACGATTGTCAAACCTTTCTAAAATACCAGATTGCACACAAGTAGCAATACCATAAGCACCAGTAGGTGTCGTATTCCAACCCCAAGCTAACACCTTACCCCTGCCTGGTTCCTGAAAGATGCGAACAGCATTGTAATTACTCCTAATACTCCATCCTTTTGAGTGATTTGGAAAGGGCCCTACATTATAGCTTTCAAAATCATCACTAAATAAAACCTGTGCATTTACAGATGTTAATGTAAAAAGCATCAGTACTGATGCCATATATATGATGGAGTTTTTCATAATAATATATCTAAATATTAATGCAATAAATATAGTTAAAATATTTAAATATTATAATTAATTTGTTAAATATTCAATATAAAGTTTATTTTAATAATTCAAAATTATCAACGTCATTTAAAAAAGCGGATTTTTGTCGGGCAGGTTGCTAATGCGTAACCATTATATAATAGTAATTTTAAACACTTAGTTTTCTTAATTATGTATCTACAATTTATAAACAGAGGTCACCATTTCGTTTACGCTTTCGGGAATTGTTAACTAACCAATTATTTTTGAGCTGTTGACTAAAGATGAAAAACTGTACGATTACCTGTAAATAACCGAGGAAAGTTCAATAGAATTTCGAGCCATTGAACCTGATAGATACTTCATACGGATTATTGATGATGCCAACGGAAACAAAAAGTGGGACACCGGAAGTTATCTTGAAAAGCGACAACCCGAAAAGGTAATTAACTTTCAACAAAAATTTGACATAAGAGCTAATTGGGAATTAAACGAAACTTTGGTTATGCCATAAAAAAACACCACAAATTGCGGTGTTTTTTGCTTTATTAGAAATTAGATTAATATCTTGTCATGGCGGCAAAACCGTTAAATTTAGTCAGGCTTTCTTTTGGAAGAAAAACCACATCGCCACCAAAATCCATATTCAAATCGATTAGTTCGTCATAAATATCATCAATCATTTCAGCTGCCTCCTTTGTATTTTCTGAAAGGTAAATAACAGTATCATTCTCGATCATTGCAGGTTGAAACAAGTTTTCTTCAACAAACAATGTTTGCACACGACCTTGCTTTATCGCTTGGTAGATTTCTGTTGTGTCACTGATAAAATTGTTTGTTGAAACTGCCATTTTCAGATCAACTTTGCGATCGTTATTCTGTTTCTGAGATAACTTCTGAACTATTTCCCAAGCATCAGAAACAATAGCATGATCCGCTTCTGTTTGTCTGCTTCGGCTTAAAAATTCAGTAAATATTACAGTGGGTTTATCGGCAATTCGCATATAATCTTGATAATGTTGTTCATCTGTTGAAATTAAAATGGGCAACGGATGATCTTTATGCACCTTGTTTACGACTTTATCAACCTGATTAAAAAATTCTGAAGTAAGATTTCTTATTCTACCGGCGTCTGAAGGCTCGGCTTTAAAGGAAGTTTGAGAGATTTGGTTCTGAAACGGAAAAGGAAAACCGTGTTCTTTTACAACTTTATCGTTTGAAGCTTCTATTAATCGGGCTTCGTCTTTGTTTAAAACCAACACATAATAGTTTGTTTGGTTGTGTAAACCCCTAATTAAATCGCGCATTGCAAACCTGTTTCCAACCACCACACGATCTTCAACCGATATCGGAAGCCTTACAAATTCTGACACATTTTCGTTTACAAACAATATCAAACTTTCTAAATTGTGCCGATGGTTGATTGTTGTGGCTAAATCGTGGATTTTAGCAGTTAGCTTTTCTGCTGTTTTTTGTTGACAAACAGCCAGCAATTTAGTTTCTGCCTCTTTAATTAAATTTTTTAGTTGAATAGCATCTTTTTCGTTATCGGGTAATGTTCTGTGCGTATTAAGAATAATAGTTACACAATTTTCGGCTCTAACGTTCTTTAGTTCTTTCAATTTAGTTTCCATAGGCTTATAATTTTTACATTCAACCTAAAGTTACAAAATCTTGTTATAAGCTCACATTAGAATTTCATTAGAATATTGATTTTCAAATCTATACAAATACAAATAAGTTTTTATTTTAGTTCGAAATCATCGGCATCGTTTAAAAAAGCAAATTTTTGTCGGGCTGTTTGTAAAGATTCTTTCTCTAATTCGGTTGTGTATATTTGTTGACCAACAAGTGGGTTCACAAGATGTTTCCCCATAAAATCGATTACTTGTGAATGCCCTGAATATTCTACTGCATTTGAATCAGTCCCGCAGCGGTTCACGGCCACAACATAGCTCATATTTTCAATAGCACGGGCTTTTAGCAACGCATCCCAAGCATCAATTCGGCGATCGGGCCAAGAGGCTATATAAATCAGTACATCGTAATTCTGGTTTACAATTCGCGAATAAACCGGAAAACGTAAATCATAACAAACCAATAGACAAATATTCCAGTCTTTATACGATACAATTAACTTTTCATTACCCGGTTTGTAAATCTTTTCTTCGCCTGCCAATGTAAACAAATGACGTTTATTGTAGGTTTGGTAAGATCCATCGGGAAAAACAAAAAACAAGCGATTATAATAGTTATTGTCTTCTTTTACAACCCAACTTCCGGTAATTGCCGTTTGTTTATCTGTAGCTAATTTTTGAATGATTTGTAATGTCTCGCCTTGTTCATCTTCGGCAACAATTTCCGGATTCATGGTAAATCCCGTGGTAAACATTTCGGGTAAAACAACCAAATCTACATCCATAGGTAAGTTCAATACTTTATTTTGAACATAATCTAAATTGGCTTGTTTGTCTTCCCAAAGGGTATTAAACTGTATTAAAGCTGTTTTCATATTTTTAAAGATATGAATTAAAGCGTAAATTTAATTTGAAAACTGTTCTAATTTTTTGCTTACATACGAAAACATAAATTTATATTTAGCATTCATATAAATAGAGCGTTTTTCATCTTCAAATAACTTTTTTCCACGATCGTTTCTATAATCTTTTAGTTCAGCTTGCAATCCATCAGTCCATTGCTTCTCTAATTCATAGTACTCTTTAAAAGCTGCAGATTTTTTATCAGTTAACTGATCTATAAAGTCTGTAAATAATTTATTGTTGGGAGCCAGTATCTTTAACTGTGGAAGGTTGTGCTTGTCTTTAACAACTGGAATAAAGCTTAAATAATATGTTTTATCACTATCCTTCAACCTTACAAACAAATTATACTTATCTTCTGTAGCTCCACCGCGCCCCGCGTTTATGTACAAATTAGAATACATTACAAGATACTCATCTACTTTAGGTGTTTGAAACATGATTGTAGGCTCTTTATCTTTTATTTCTAAAGATTTCTTTTTGAAGCGATATACATTGATTCGATCAAATCGTTTTGGTTCATCGCCAGAAAAAGTAATACTCTTTATAGTTTTTGATGGAATTGGAATATAGTTTTGACTTCCTTCTTCTTTAAATTGGATTTCATCTACAGCTACCGAAGCATGTCTGAAAGCATTTGCATCTTGCGATAAAACGCGCAAAACAACATAATCCATTTTATTATTTTTAACATAACCTGTCTTTGTAGAATTGTTGTTCATTACCATAAACACCTTTTCTGGAGCTTCTTCATTTGGTTTTAGATGAACAAATTGTGAGTAAGCACTAAATGAAAATAGCGCAATAATAAGTAGATAAATATTTTTCATAAAAGATTGTAAATTTTCACGAAAATAGAAAAATCCGAACATAAGTCCGGATTTTTCTATTAAAATATTTTATATCTAATTATTTAATCGATGCAGATAAGTATTCACGGTTCATACGTGCAATGTTTTCTAAAGAAATTCCTTTAGGACATTCTACTTCACAAGCTCCGGTGTTAGTACAGTTACCAAAACCTTCGTTATCCATAGCTTCAACCATGTTTAACACACGCTCTGTAGCTTCAACGCGACCTTGCGGTAACAAAGCAAATTGAGAAACTTTTGCAGAAACGAATAACATAGCTGACGAGTTTTTACAAGTTGCCACACAAGCACCACAACCAATACATGTAGCAGCATCAAATGCTTTGTCTGCATTGTCTTTACGAATTGGTAATGCGTTAGCATCTTGCGTGTTTCCTGATGTGTTTACAGATACGAAACCACCTGCATGCTGAATACGGTCAAAAGATCCGCGATCAACCACTAAATCTTTAATTACAGGGAATGCTTTTGCACGGAATGGCTCAATATAAATAGTATCACCGTCTTTAAACTTACGCATGTGTAATTGGC
Organism: uncultured Flavobacterium sp.; assembly: GCA_946479395.1. The sequence continues at coordinate 6,968 of CAMLFV010000071.1, forward strand.
AAGTTGTAATACCGCGGTCTGGCCCGTGTGCTTCACCGTTAATAAATAAAGAACACATACCACAAATACCTTCACGACAATCGTGATCGAATGCTACGGGATCATCTCCTTTTTCAACTAATTCGTTATTTAAAACGTCTAACATTTCAAGGAATGACATATCAGGTTCAATACCGCCGATTTTATAATCGACCATTTGACCTTTATCTTTTGCGTTTTTTTGACGCCAAATTTTTAATGTAAGATTCATCTGATTCGAATTTTTACAAAAGAGTAAGATAAAAGACGTTCACCTTTCATCTTTACTCCAATATTATTTATAACTACGAGTTACCATTTTAATGTTTTCATATACTAAAGGTTCTTTGTGAAGAACTGCTTCACGTGGATTTCCTTTGTATTCCCAAGCTGCAACATAAGAGAAGTTTTCGTCATCGCGTTCTGCTTCACCTTCTGCCGACTGATGTTCTTCACGGAAGTGACCACCACAAGACTCTTCACGGTGTAAAGCATCTTTTGCAAACAATTCACCTAACTCTAAGAAATCGGCAACGCGTAATGCTTTTTCTAATTCTTGATTGAATGAATCTGCTGTACCTGATACTTTTACGTTTTTGTAGAAATCTTCACGTAAAGCTGCAATTTCGTCCATAGCTTCGTTTAAACCTTGTTCGTTACGAGCCATACCTACTTTGTTCCACATGATTTTTCCTAGTTTTTTGTGGAAGTAATCAACCGAATGTGTTCCTTTATTGTTCATTAAATGATCAATCATAGAACGTACATTGTTTTCTGCCTCTACGAACTCAGGTAGATCGGTAGAAATTTTTCCTGTACGGATATCATCTGCCAAATAATCACCAATTGTATAAGGCAATACAAAGTATCCGTCTGCTAAACCTTGCATTAAAGCTGAAGCTCCTAAGCGGTTAGCACCGTGATCAGAGAAGTTTGCCTCACCAATACAGTAACATCCTTCAACAGTTGTCATTAAGTTGTAATCAACCCAAACGCCACCCATTGTGTAGTGAACCGCAGGATAAATCATCATTGGCGTTTTGTACGGATCCTCGTCTACAATTTTGTAGTACATCTGGAATAAGTTTCCGTATTTGTTTTCAACCACTTTTTGACCTAAATCGTAAACCAATTTCGGATCATTTTCATCTAAATGATGAATACGAGCTTGTTCTTTACCATAACGGTCAATTGCAGCAGCGAAATCTAAATAAACAGCTTCACCAGTTGCATTTACACCAAAACCTGCATCACAACGTTCTTTAGCCGCACGCGACGCAACGTCACGAGGTACTAAGTTACCGAATGATGGGTAACGACGCTCTAAGTAATAATCTCTATCTTCTTCAGCTAAATCGGTAGGTTTCTTTTTACCTTCACGAATTGCCTGTGCATCTTCTAATTTTTTAGGAACCCAGATACGACCATCGTTACGTAGTGATTCTGACATCAACGTTAATTTAGATTGATGATCACCTGTAACCGGGATACATGTTGGGTGAATCTGCGTGTAACAAGGGTTTGCAAAGTAAGCACCACGTTTGTGAGCTTTCCAAGCTGCTGTTACGTTAGATCCCATTGCGTTGGTTGAAAGGAAGAAAACGTTTCCGTAACCACCTGTTGCAATAACTACTGCGTGTGCAGAGTGACGTTCGATTTCACCTGTAACCAAATTACGTGCGATAATTCCACGTGCTTTACCATTCACGATTACTAAATCTAGCATTTCGTGACGGTTGTACATTTTAATTTTTCCACGACCAATTTGGCGGTTCATTGCAGAGTAAGCTCCCAACAATAATTGCTGTCCTGTTTGACCTTTAGCGTAGAATGTACGTGAAACCTGTGTTCCACCAAATGAACGGTTATCTAATAAACCACCGTACTCACGTGCTAACGGCACACCTTGCGCCACACACTGGTCAATGATGTTTACAGAAACCTCAGCCAAACGGTGAACGTTTGCTTCACGCGCACGGTAATCGCCCCCTTTTACTGTATCGTAAAATAAACGATAAATAGAGTCACCATCACCGGCATAATTTTTAGCTGCATTAATACCACCTTGTGCTGCAATAGAGTGTGCACGACGTGGAGAATCTTGGTAACAAAATGCTTTTACGCTGTAACCTAATTCTGCCAACGTAGCTGCTGCCGAACCACCTGCTAAACCAGTACCAACGATAATTACGTCGATATTTCTTTTGTTAGCCGGGTTTACTAATTTTATATGATCTTTATAATCGGTCCATTTTGATGAAATAGAACCTTGAGGAATTTTATTATCTAATGCCATAATCAATCTTCTTTATAGATTATTTAATGAAGTAAATGTAAATTGGAATAATTGCAAACAATAATGGAACTACAATTGCAAAAAATTTACCTAATCCGTTAATTAATCCGTTGTATTTAGGGTTATTAGCACCTAACGACTGGAATGCACTTGCAAAACCATGCATTAAGTGAAATGCCAACACAATCATTGAAAACACATAGAAAATTGTAAAAATTAATCCGTATTGTGGATCTTTAAAAAATTCTATAGTGATTTTGTATAAATCTTTATATCCTTCGGCTACTTTAACATCTGTACCTTTTGTGTAAAATTCTTTGTTATTACGTACATCTAATTCGCCTTCTACTTTATCAAAATAAATTGTTTTGCCCTCTTGGTCTATCATATAAACCATACCACCAGTAGTAGTGTTAATACCCTGTGCTTTTAAATCCATACCAGGCATTGGCTGGATATTAACTTCTTGCTGTTGTAACGGCATGTGCGAAAAGTGCATTTTTGCCCAGAAGTTTACCATGTGTGTAGCAATAAAAACAAGTAATAAAGTTCCTAAAACCGCCATGTTTCTTGATTGCCAAGTGCTATTTGCTGCTGCATTGTTTTTTACATATCCTATCGGGCGCGCTTTTTTGTTTTGAATGGTTAACATGATACCATCTACCGCGTGAAATAAGATTGAAAAATACGTTAGGTAAGATAGAATTTTTACCGCAGGATTTGATGTCATGAAGTACGCATACTGATTGAACTGTAAATCGGTTCCGAAAATCAATTGCAAGTTACCTGCTAAGTGACCTACCAAAAACAAGCATAAAAATAACCCTGTAAGTGCCATCCAGTATTTTTTACCGATTGACGACTTTAATAGTGCAGATTTTGCCATAATGTAATGTTACTAGTTTTTCTTTTTAAAAAATCACACAAAAATACAGCTAATTATAAAAACAAAAAAAATGTTAATTGGTTTATTTCGTTATTTATAATCAGTTTAAACTGCATTTGAAAGAATATTAGAAAGACCAAACTCGAACGTTAGACTTTAAGACATTTAACTTTTGAATTAAATTATTCGTAACTTTTTGGCATATCGGCATCAACCACTATGATATAGGTTGCTTTTTTTTGATGTTCTTTTTCCAGCTTCTTTACATTGGCTTGTTCAACAACACTTATGGTTTGTATTTTTAAATTTCTATCGTATTTATTTACATACCAAGCAATTCCTTCAAAATTATCGCTGTGATACGATCCGTTTAAATGCAGAAAAATACTGTTCGGTTGCAATTCGGTCACTAAAAAATGAGCCATTGTAGCATCTTTAATTGCTTGCGATTTAGGGAAATTTTCGTTTGCATGGTTGCTGTCTTTAAACATTTCCATCATTTTTACATAACCCGGCAGGTTTTTATCGTAAGGAAACGGCAAAGGTGCAATCCACGATTTTTCTTGCATTGACAACGTATCCAAAGCCTCTACTCCTTTTTTGTAAACCAAACTTGCATAACGGCGCGGAACATTTGTTGCAACATAATTAATATTATTCTCTTTTGCGAAATTCAACAACGGTTTGTAATCGGTTTTATAGTTATTCCAAAGACGCGCTTCTTTTTCAAAATCTTTTTCGTCGAGTTTTCCTTTTACATATTTTTGAAGGATTTCCGCTTGATCACGCTCAAACATTTCTGCTCCGATTATCAGTTTTTTAGATTTATCGGCATGCAAACTTTTTGCGACTTTTACCTGAAAATAATGTGCTATGGAATTATTGTGCAATTCTCCAAACAAAACAACATCTGCTTTTTGAAGGTTTTTACTCATTTTTTCAAACGATACTTCTTTTCCTTCCGAAGTGAATATTTTATAAGGTTGAACTTGGGCTGAAACAACCGAAGCTGTTAGCAAGAATAAAGCTGTAAGAAATTTCATAAAACTTTTAGTATTTTTTAAATTGATGAAATAGAATAAGTATGTAAATTTGATAAAATCAAAGTATTTAAAGTTCAAAACTATGAAATATCATCAAATAGACCGAAATCTTTTTATAAAAAACCGTAAAAAGTTTGTTGGTCAAATGGCTCCGCAAAGTTTAGCCGTATTTAATTCTAACGACATTTATCCGGTTTCTGCCGATTCTACTTTACCTTTTGCACAACATCGAGATATTTTTTACTTATCGGGTGTAGATCAAGAAGAATCTATCTTGGTTATTTTTCCTGATGCGTACGAAGAAAAACACCGCGAAGTTTTATTCTTGCGAGAAACCAACGAACACATTGCTATTTGGGAAGGCGAAAAACTAACGAAAGAACGTGCTTTTGAAGTTTCGGGCATTAAAACGGTTTACTGGCTTTCTGATTTTCCTACGATTTTTAGAAAAATGATGTTTGAAGCGGAAAATGTGTACATTAATAATAATGAACATTACCGTGCTTCGGTTGAAACAGAAACACGCGAAGATCGATTCATTAAAAAAATGAAAAATGATTTTCCGGGACATCAATATTTAAGATCAAACCCAATTTTACAGCGTTTGCGTTCGGTAAAAGAACCACAAGAAATTGCGTTGATTCAACAGGCTTGCGATATCACCGAGAAAGGTTTCCGCAGAATTTTAGGTTTTGTAAAACCTGGTGTTTGGGAATATGAAATTGAAGCAGAGTTTGCGCATGAATTTTTACGTAACCGATCGAAAGGTTTTGCGTACACACCAATTATTGCAAGTGGAAACAATGCTAATGTGTTGCATTACATTGAAAACAACCAACAATGTAAAGATGGCGATTTAATTTTGTTTGATGTTGCGGCAGAATATGCTAATTACGCATCAGATTTATCGAGAACGATTCCTGTTAGCGGTCGCTACACAGCTCGCCAACGCGAGGTTTACGATGCGGTTTTACGTTGTAAAAAAGCTGCTGAAACATTATTGGTTGCTGGTAACAACTGGTACGATTACCACAAGGAAATGGGTAAGATTTATACGTCAGAATTATTAGGTTTAGGTTTATTGGATAAAGCCGATGTACAAAATGAAAACCCAGACTGGCCGGCTTATAAAAAGTATATGATGCACGGAACATCGCACCACATGGGATTAGACACGCACGATTACGGAATTTTAACCGATAATTTTGTGGAAGGTATGGTGTTTACAAACGAACCTGGTTTTTATATTCCTGCCGAAGGTTTTGGCATTCGTTTAGAAGACGATTATGTGATTCAAAACCAAGGTTTGCCATTGAATTTAATGAAAAACATTCCGTTGGAAGCTGCCGAAATTGAAGATTTAATGAATAGATAGTTTTTAAACTGTAATTTATAAATTAAACTCCGACAGAGTTCAGAACTCTGTCGGAGTTTTTATTTTACTTTTTTAAGAACTGTAAATTCTTTTCCAATTTCTTTAGTTCGATTTTTACAATCATAAACTGATCCTAAAAAATAAAATTTATCAGCAAAACCAATTCTAACTATTTTTTCTTGATGTTCTTCATTTTCAAAATTAAGAATAATACTATCTGTCTTAATGTTCCAAGTTCCTTCAC
>CAMLFV010000072.1 GCA_946479395.1 uncultured Flavobacterium sp.
AAAAGTGACTACCACACAAGGTAGTACCGCTACGGTAAAGATTGTTAAAAAGTAGTTTTCTTAATAGTAGAATGTATATTGTATATTGTATATACTTTGTATAACTCCAATGGATTATTTAAAGATGCCAGATTAAACAACTCTGCCAAAGTTTTAAACTTTGGCAGAGTTGTTTAAGGTTTCAACGATTCATCAATTCAACAATAAAACGATTCAGCAAATCAACAATTATTCACTATCTTGCATACCGTTTAAGAATATACAAAATGATTAAAACACAAAACGTTACTTTTTCCTATTCGGCTACACAAAAATTCCATTTTCCTGATATCGATTGTCCAAACGGACAAACTTTGTTGGTTACAGGAAATTCGGGTACAGGTAAAACCACTTTACTGCATTTGTTGGGTGGTTTGTTGCAGCCAACCGCAGGAAACATCACTATAAACAATCAGGATATTTTACAGTTAAACGCAGCAAAGTTAGATGCTTTTCGCGGACAATCGATTGGAATGATTTTACAGAAATCGTTTTTTATCGAAGCGCTTTCGGTTTTAGATAACGTTGTTTTGGCATCTTGGATCGCAAAAAAATCAAAAACCAAGGAGAAAGCCTTAAGCATTTTGGATAATTTGGGATTGAAAGATCACGTTCATAAATTGCCAAGTCAGTTAAGTATCGGTCAGCAGCAGCGTGTAAATATTGCTCGAGCGTTGATAAACAATCCATCGGTAATTTTGGCAGATGAACCAACATCGAGTTTAGATGATGAAAATGCTTTAATTGTAGCTCGATTATTAAGCGATTTGGCAAAAGAATATCAGTCGTCACTAATCATTGTTACGCACGATCAACGTTTAAAATCATTGTTTAACCACCAAATTACCCTGTCATGATTAGTAAAATAGCATGGAAAAACACGTGGTTTAAACCGCTGAATACTTTTTTAAGCATCATATTGTTAACCGCATCGGTTTCCATTATATCGATATTGATTCTGCTTCAAAAACAATTCGAAGAGAAATTTTCGTCATCAATGGATAATATCGATTTGGTGTTGGGAGCAAAGGGAAGTCCGTTGCAATTAATTCTTTCATCGGTTTATCAAATGGATGCGCCACCGGGAAATATTTCGTACACCGAAGCCGAAGCGTGGATGAACAAACCAATGGTAGAAAGTGCCGTTCCGCTGGCTTATGGCGATAATTATTTAGGCTATAAAATTGTAGGAACCAACGAAAATTACACCAAACATTTCGACTTGAAAATTCAGCAGGGAAAAATGTTTACTAAAGATTTCGAGGTTGTGGTTGGATCGAACATTGCAGCAAATATCGATTTAAAAATTGGCGATACTTTTTTTGGAACACATGGCGATGCCGAAGAAGGCGAAGTACACGATCATCATGCGTATAAAGTGGTTGGAATATTGGCACCGTCTGGTAAAGTTGCCGATAATTTAATTCTATCGAACATTTCATCGGTTTGGCACATGCACGATCATGAACATGAGCACGAAGGTCATTCAGAAGCAGCACACGATCATTCAGATCATCAGCATGCAGAAGGTGAGGAGCATCATCACGAAGAAGTACATCCGCACGAAGGAAAAGAAATTACGGCAGTTCTTTTAAAACTGCGAAACAATATGGCTAAAATGACCTGGCCACGAATCATTCCTCAGAATACCGAAATGCAGGCAGCTTCACCAGCTTTAGAAGTCAACCGTTTGTTTGCTTTGTTTGGTGTGGGAATTTCGGCATTAACCTATTTGGCGTACGGCATTATGTTAATTTCGGGCATTAGTATTTTTGTTGCATTGTACAATACATTGAAAGAACGCAAGTACGAATTTGCGTTGCTTAGAATCACTGGAGCAACTAAATTTCAGCTATTATGGTTGGTTTTGTTAGAAAGTATCTTTTTATGTACCATAGGTTTTATTCTTGGTATTGTTTTTGGTAGAATCGGATTGTATTTCTTATCCGTTTCATCGCAAGAAGAGTTTAAAATGGCGTTTGATCCATTTGAATTTTTATGGAAAGAAGAAGGAATGTTATTTGTAGCCACATTAACCGTAGGAATTGTAGCTGCAATTATTCCGGCAATTAAAGCGTATTCGTTAAACATATCAAAAACATTGGCAAATGCTTAAAAAAATAATCATTGCAGTGTATTGCGGATTAGCCGCTTTTTTAATGAGCTTTTCAACAAATAAAAAAGCTAAATCTTCTGCAGAAATTAATGTTCAAGATCAGCCGACTGAAGTCACCTGGCAAATGTTGGGCAGAATGGGCGGCAGCTTACAGGTTATGCAAAATTATGGTGATGTTATTAAGGAGTCATTACAAGGCAAAAAGATTAAGATAAGCGGTTTTGTAATTCCTTTAGATAGTAAATCGTACGTTTTAAGCAAAAATGTGTATTCGCATTGTTTTTTTTGCAATAAAAATGCTGGTATAGAAACACTTATGGGCATTCAGTTTAAAAACAAAACACCACGTTTAAAAACCGATACTTATATTACCTTGGAAGGAACATTTTTTTATAACGATAAAAATAAAGACGATTTAATTTTTAATATACAAAACGCAGTAATTACCAATAAAAAATAATAAAATAGATCACATGTTAAAAAAAATATTCGTTGCAGCTTATTGCGGATTAGCCGTTTTTTTAATGAGCTTTTCTGCAAAAAATACAACAGAAAAACCATCGGAATTTTATCAAAACCCAACCGAAGTCACTTGGAAATTGTTGGGACAGATTGATTTTGTTAAAAAGAAAAACCCGCACTACGGCGAAGTAATGTATCCTATGATAAACGGAACATTAAAGGCTTTGCAGGGTAAAAAAATCAAGGCTTCGGGCTTTATTGTTCCTATCGACAGTAAATCGTACGCATTGAGTAAAAATGTTTTTGCACAATGTTTTTTCTGCGGAAATGCCGGTCCTGAAACCATTATGGGTATAAAATTCAAAGGTAACACGCCGCGATTGAAAACCGATACCTATGTTACTATGGAAGGTACGTTTAGATACAATGCAGACGACATCGATGATTGGATTTACCATATTGAAAACGCCGTTATTACACATCAGAAATAATGATACAAAAAGAACATATTACAGATTTGTTTTTTGATTTGGATCATACCATTTATGATTTTGATAAAAATTCTGCTTTGACTTTTCAGGCTATTTTTACCGAAATGAAATTAATTGGTGTTGATGATTTTATGATGCATTTTAAACCGATTAACGATTCGTATTGGGAACGATTTTCGAGAGAAGAAATATCGCGCGATTTCTTGCGATATGGCAGATTAAAAGATACGTTTGATGCTATTGATGTAAAGATAAACGATGATCATATCTATTACATTGCAGATGAATTTATTGGTAAACTGCCTAATCATAATCATGTTTTTGACGGTGCTTACGAAACGCTTGATGTGTTGAAAAACAATTATCGTTTACATATTATCACCAACGGACCTGATTCGGTTCAAGAAAAAAAGCTTAAAAACGCCAATTTAACAGCCTATTTTCAAACAATAACCAATTCTGAAATAGCAGGAGTTAAAAAACCGCATCCGCAAATTTTTCAACATGCTTTAACAGCAGCGAATACAAAAGCCAAAAACAGTATAATGATTGGCGATAACATAAATGCCGATGTCCACGGTGCGTTAAACGTAGGTATGCAGGCTGTTTGGTTTAATGAATTTAAATTAGAAAACACCATTGGTGTAGCAGAAGTACAACAATTAAATCAACTTTTAGAGATCTTATAAAATGAAGAAATTTTTATTTTTAATGCTTTTCACCTATTTAGGATTAGGCATGCAGGCGCAAGGTTTAAATACCAAATATGTTGTTGTAAAAAAAGTGTACGATTTTCAGGAAGAATTTAACGAATACCGCGTAAATTCTTTTTTAAAACATAAATTAGAAGAAGCCGGTTACACCGTTTTTTACGACGATCAGGAATTACCACAAGAAGCAAAAGCAGATCCATGTAAAGTTTTAAAATGTGCTGTATCGCGAGATAAATCTATGTTGGCTACTAAATTAACGGTTGCTTTGGTTAATTGTAAAAGTCAAACAGTTTTTACAGCAAACGGTGAAAGCAGATTAAAAAAACGCAGCAAATCTCACGTTGATGCGTTAAAAAATGCCTTAGAATATACGGTTCTTAATAAAAATAAACAATAAAATAACAGAGTCTCGTCAATACTATGGCGAGATTTTTTTTTGGCGTTCCCTTAAATTGGTTTTTAAAAGACCAATTGAAATAATAAAATTTAAGCCGATATACACCAAATGCGTTTAATTAGTCGTGGCGGGCTTTTCGCTGCAAGTCCTCGGTGCATTCCGCTATCGCTCCAGCACCTGCGGGCTATCCGCTTCAATCCCTAACGCATACATCCATCATCCAACATCCATCAATAACCATATTTTCCTTGCCAACGCTGATGTAAAAAATCTTTGGTTTGTTTTTCACGCGCATTTTCTCCGGGTTCATAAAACGGTGTGTTAACTAAATCGTCTGGTAAATATTCCTGGTAGGTGAAATTTCCTGGATAGTCATGGCTGTATTTATAATCTTCGCCGTAACCCAATTCCTTCATTAATTTTGTCGGAGCGTTTCGTAAATGAATCGGAATAGATAAATCTCCGGTCTGTTTTACTGCAGCCTGCGCTTTACCAATTGCCATATAACTGGCATTGCTTTTGGGCGATGTTGCCAAGTAAATAGCACATTGGCTTAACAATATTCTGCTTTCAGGGTATCCAATAACCGAAACTGCCTGAAAGATATTATTTGCCATAATTATTGCTGTTGGATTTGCCAAACCAATATCTTCTGATGCCGAGATAACCAACCTACGTGCGATAAATTTTAAATCTTCGCCACCTTCAATCATTCGGGCTAACCAATAAACAGCTCCGTTCGGATCGCTTCCACGAATCGATTTTATAAAAGCAGAAATAATATCGTAATGTTGTTCACCGGTTTTATCATACAAAACCGTATTTTTTTGGACAATCTGCAGCACTTTGTCATTCGTAATTTCAACGGTTTCATCACCAATCGAATTTACAATCAGTTCAAACGTATTCAGCAATTTTCTACCATCACCACCTGAAACTCGGAACAAAGCTTCGTTTTCTATAATCGAAATATTTTTTTCTTTCAGTTCTTCATCAACAATCAACGCACGATTCAGCAAAGCCTCTAAATCTGCTTTTGTAAACGCGTTCAACGTGTAAACCTGACAGCGTGAAAGTAATGCGGGAATCACTTCAAAACTCGGATTTTCGGTCGTAGCACCAATCAATGTAATCCAACCTTTTTCAACAGCTGCCAACAAAGAATCTTGCTGCGATTTACTAAAACGGTGAATTTCATCAATAAATAAAATCGGGTTTTTAGGCGTAAACAAACCGTTGTTTCCTTTGGCTTTTTCAATAACTTCGCGGACATCTTTAACACCGGCATTTATCGCACTCAACGCATAAAACGGTCGTTTGCTTTCTTCTGCAATAATCTCGGCTAAAGTTGTTTTTCCCGTTCCCGGCGGTCCCCAAAAAATCATCGACGGTATAATGCCGCGTTTAATACTTTGCGTTAAAATACCTGTTGCACCAACTAAATGATCCTGACTAATATAGTCTTCTAATGTTTTTGGGCGAATACGTTCTGCTAAAGGTGCTTTCATGTTGTAAAATTATGAAATAGATTTGTCGTAACAAAAAGGTAAGTGTTGATAATTGTAAGATGTGTGAAATACTAACTATCTTTATAAAAATAATTTAAAAACGAAAATGGAAGCTTTAGAACAAATAACAGAATTTAAATCTTCTCCAGATTTATTAGAAAAACTGTATCAAAACAGCATTATAAAAGAGTACGATTCGGGAACTGTGATATTAAACGAAAATGCTTCTGTTCGTTCTATTCCTATTGTTGTAAAGGGCACACTTAAAGTTATTAGAACGGAAGAAGACGGCAGAGAAATTTTGTTGTATTATATCAAATCGGGCGAAAGTTGCATTATGTCGTTTTTAGGCGGACTGCACAATGAAACAAGTAAGGTAAAAGCTGAAGTTGAAGACGATGCGGAGATTTTGTTTTTACCTGTTGATAAGGTTTCTTTGTTCATCAAAGAATATCCGCAATGGTTAGATTATATTTTCCGTTTGTATCACAAGCGTTTTGAAGAATTACTGGAAATTATAAATGCTATTGCCTTTAAAAAAGTAGATGAACGTTTATTAACGCTGCTTTATAAAAAACAGGAACTTACCGGAAATAAAATCCTTACCATAACACACGAGCAATTAGCTAATGAATTGGGTACGGCAAGGGTAGTAGTGTCTAGATTACTGAAACAGTTAGAAGAAATGGAAAAGGTAACATTAGGTAGAAATAAAATCACGCTTTTGTAACTAAAGTAACCAACCATTTTTGTTAGTCACTTTATTTTTACACACAAAATATAATAGAATGAATAAAGATTTAATTCTACGGGAAAAGTTAGCGCTTGAACGTACAGTTTTAGCAAATCAATCAACATTTTTGGCATTTTTACGAACGTCGATGTATTTTCTTGTAGCGGGTGTAAGTATCAACAATCTTACAAATGTAAAATCAGGGAAAACCATTGAATTGGTTTTTATCCTTATTTCGGTGGTACTACTTGTTTTTGGAATCGTTAATTTTTTCAGACAAAAAAAGAAAATCATTCAAAGTAAAAAACACATTGGTGATTATAAATTAGAATATCTCGAAGAATAAAATTATCGTTATGTAACAAAAGTAACTGCACGCCAAAAAGTAACATCCGAACTTTGTTGTATTAAAATTCAAATAATATGAAAATAGAACAAATTTATACAGGATGTTTAGCACAAGGTGCCTACTATATAACATCAAACGGTGAAGCAGCGATTATTGATCCGTTACGTGAAACCCAGCCTTACATTGATCGTTTAAAAAAAGATGAGGTAAAACTGAAATACATTTTTGAAACACACTTTCATGCTGATTTTGTAAGCGGACATTTAGATTTGAGCTCAAACACTAAAGCGTCTATAGTTTACGGACCAACAGCAAAACCTGAATTTGAAGCAATTGTTGCAGAAGATCATCAAATCTTTGAAATTGGAAAAATAAAAATAAAAGTACTGCACACACCAGGGCACACCATGGAAAGTTCTTGCTTTTTACTGATTGACGAAAACGGAAAAGAAACCGCTTTGTTCAGTGGCGATACTTTGTTTTTGGGCGATGTGGGCAGACCCGATTTGGCACAGAAAGCAGCGAGTTTAACACAAGAAGAACTGGCAGGTTTACTTTACGAAAGTTTGTATGATAAAATTGTGCCTTTGGCTGATGACATTCTTGTTTATCCCGCACATGGGGCAGGTTCGGCTTGCGGCAAAAATATGATGAAAGAAACGGTTGACACCTTGGGCAATCAAAAGAAAATTAATTATGCTTTGAACCAACCCAACAAAGAAGCATTTGTCAAAGCTGTTACAGATGGTTTACTTGCACCACCTGCTTATTTCGGAATGAATGTAGCAATGAATAAAAAAGGTTACAACAGTTTTGAAGAGGTTCTTAAAAACGGAATGAAAGCACTTTCTGCAGAAGAATTTGAAACTTTGGCTGAAAATACAGGTGCATTGATTTTAGACACACGAAGTGACAATGATTTTGTAAAAGGATTTATTCCGCAGTCTGTTAATATCGGATTAAATGGCGATTTTGCTCCATGGGTTGGTGCAATGATTGTTGATGTAAGGCAGCCAGTTTTATTAGTTACAGATTTAGGCGCAGAGCAAGAAACAGTTACGCGTTTAAGTCGGGTAGGTTTTGATAATGTCTTAGGATACTTAAAAGGTGGCTTTAAAACTTGGATAGATGCAGAACAAGAAATTGATGTAATTAAGCGTATTACAGCAGAACAATTTGCTTTAGAAGCAATAATTGGAGAAAGTAAAATTATAGACGTTCGTAAAGAAAGCGAATATGCTGCGGAACACGTTGAAGAAGCCTATAATAAACCACTAGCATACATCAATGAGTGGATTAAAGACATCAATCAACAGGAACATTTCTATATTCATTGTGCGGGTGGTTATCGCAGTATTATTGCAGCAAGCATTTTACAGGCAAGAGGTTACCAAAATTTCACAGAGGTAGAAGGTGGTTTCAATGCTATTAGTCAAACCAATGTTTCTAAAACAGATTTTCTATGCCAAAGCAAACTATTAAACTAATTTTTATTACAATAAAAGAATAACGAAAAATGATAGAATTTTTAAAACAGCCATTGCCGTGGTATATAGCCGGACCATTAATAGGCTTAACAGTTCCTGCATTATTGATTTTAGGTAATAAATCATTCGGTATCAGTTCATCTTTACGACATATTTGTGCGTCGTGTATCCCGGCTAACATTCCATTCTTTAAATATGATTGGAAAAAAGAGCTATGGAACTTGTTTTTTGTTTTGGGGATATTTTTGGGAGGAGTTATAGCTATTAACTTGTTATCAAACCCAAATCCGATTGAAGTAAATCCTAAATTAGCAGCAGAATTAGCTACTTACGGGATTACAAATTACGATCAATTAGTTCCTTCGGATATTATGAATTGGCAATCGCTATTAACACTAAAAGGATTTTTACTAATGGTTGTCGGTGGTTTTCTGGTAGGTTTCGGTACACGTTATGCAGGCGGTTGTACCAGCGGTCATGCTATTATGGGGTTGTCCAACTTACAACTACCGTCATTAATTGCAACAATGAGTTTTATGATTGGTGGTTTCATTATGGCAAATTGGATATTACCCATTATTCTTTCACTTTAAATAATCAGCAATGCAACAAAACACAGATACAGAAAAAGATTTAAACCTTCGTGAGTTAGATGCAATATGTGTCAACGAAAGTCGTTTAGCACATAAATGGCACCACAATTTAAAATATTTAATTGTGGGTGCATTATTTGGAATTGTATTCGTAAAGGCAGAAGTAATCAGTTGGTTTCGCATACAAGAAATGTTTCGTTTTCAATCGTTTCACATGTACGGAATTATTGGAAGTGCGGTTATTGTTGGTATGATTTCCGTTTTTCTGATCAAGAAATTCAACATCAAAACCATTTATGGCGAACCAATTAAAATTGCTCCAAAAACATTTAACAAAGGACAAATTTATGGCGGATTATTGTTCGGTTTTGGATGGGCAATTACAGGAGCTTGCCCCGGACCTTTGTTTGCACAAATAGGAACAGGAGTAACCGTTATTACCGTTACGCTTTTGAGTGCCATTATCGGGACTTGGGTTTATGGATATTTTAGAGAAAAATTACCACATTAAAAGATTTAAATTTTGAAAAACTGCCAAAACGGCAGTCTTTTTTATTTGGGTTTATTTTTGATTTTATTCCTTCATGGAAATAGATCAGTTAAAATACCGTCCGCAAGTTTTTTGGATTCCGTTTGTTTCACTTTTAGTGATCTGGTTGGTTTATTATTTAGACTGGCGTTATTTTTTCGAGCTTAATAATTTAGGGATCGTTCCAAGAACATTTAAAGGTTTGCGTGGTGTACTGTTTTCGCCTTTTTTGCATGGATCCATTCAACATTTATGGAACAATACCCTGGCGCTTTTAGTATTACTTCCATTAATATGTTACTACTATTATAAAAATTGGCAAACGCTTATTTTTGGCGGAATCTTACTATCCGGAATAGGTACGTGGCTAATTGCAAAAACAGGAACGCACATTGGTGCCAGCGGATTAATCTATGTTTTAACGGCTTATATGTTTTTTACGGGAATTCGCAGCAAGCAATACCGTCTAATGGCAATATCGTTTTTAATGATTATTTTGTACGGTGGGTCGGTTTGGTATATGTTACCCGATATTGAAGAAGGTATTTCGTGGCAAGGGCATTTGGCTGGATTCATTTCTGGATTTCTTCTTTCGTATATTTTGAAAAGACCACAGTTCGAACCTGAATATAAATACGATTGGCAACATCCCGATTACGACGAAAGCAAAGACGAATTTATCAGACAGTTTGATGCCACAGGAAATTTCAACCCGCAACCTTTATTAAGGAAAGATTCCGAAGGATATCTTTACAACGACACCTTTCACCGTAAGAACAATTCAATTCATCAATCATACATTATAAAAGAAAATACGTTGCAGAAATAGTATCATGCAGTTAAAAAATCTATAGTTTAATAGATTTTTAATATCAACATAAATGGTAATTGCCTGTTTTATTAGTAATTTTATAAAAGAACTATAAAACAACTATAAACAATGGAAAACGCAGGAAACGATATCAGTAAATGCCCGTTTCATAACGAAACTACAAGCAATCCGGTTGCCGGCAAAGGAACAACAAACAACGACTGGTGGCCTAACCGATTAAGAGTTGATATTTTACGTCAGCATTCTTCAAAGTCCGATCCTATGGGCAATGATTTTAATTATACCGAAGAGTTTAAGAAATTAGATCTGGAAGCCGTTAAAAGCGATCTTAAAAATTTAATGACCGATTCACAAGATTGGTGGCCTGCAGATTTTGGTCATTACGGACCATTGTTCATTCGTATGGCTTGGCACAGTGCGGGTACGTATCGCGTACAAGATGGTCGAGGCGGAGCAGGAACAGGGCAACAGCGTTTTGCGCCATTAAATTCGTGGCCCGATAATGTTTCGTTAGATAAGGCTAGAAGATTGTTATGGCCAATTAAACAAAAATATGGGCGAAAAATTTCTTGGGCAGATTTAATGATTTTGGCAGGAAACATGGCATTAGAATCTATGGGCTTTAAAACATTAGGTTTTGCTGGTGGTCGTCCTGATGTATGGGAGCCGGATATGGATGTATATTGGGGATCAGAAAAAACATGGTTAGGTGGCGATGAACGTTATTCTAAAGGATCTCATGGTGTACCGGGAGAAGGTATTTTAGTTTCTGAAGATAATGCAGATGGAAACATTCATACACGTGATTTAGAAAATCCATTAGCCGCCGTACAAATGGGATTAATTTACGTAAATCCTGAAGGACCCGACGGAAACCCTGATCCATTAGCATCTGCTAAAGATATAAGAGAAACGTTTGCAAGAATGGCAATGAACGATGAAGAAACATTGGCTTTAATTGCAGGCGGACATACTTTTGGTAAAACACACGGTGCAGCATCTGCAGATCACGTGGGCAAAGAACCCGAAGCATGCGATATGGAAATGCAAGGTTTTGGTTGGCATAATAGTTACGGCACCGGTAAAGGTGGCGATACCATAACTTCTGGTTTAGAGGTTACTTGGACAAGTAAGCCTACAGAATGGTCAAACTTATTTTTATCGTATTTGTTTGGATTTGAATGGGAATTAACTAAATCTCCAGCTGGTGCGCATCAATGGGTTGCTAAAGATGTAGGCGAAATTATTCCGCATGCCCACGATCCTAATAAACGTATTCGTCCAACTATGCTAACCTCTGATTTAGCTTTACGTTTTGATCCTGAATACGAAAAAATAGGTCGCCGTTTTTTACAGCATCCAGATCAATTCGAAGATGCTTTTCGGAAAGCTTGGTTTAAGTTAACACACCGTGATATGGGACCACGCGAACGCTATTTGGGCACCGATGTTCCGCAAGAAGTTTTTACATGGCAAGATCCGGTTCCTGCTTTAGATCATGAATTGATTAATGAGGAAGATATTGCACAATTGAAATCACAATTAAATGCTTTAGATTTATCGGTTTCAGAATTAGTAGCTACAGCTTGGGCTTCTGCATCAACTTTCCGCGGTTCGGATAAAAGAGGTGGTGCAAACGGGGCACGTATTCGCTTAGAACCTATGAAAAATTGGGAAGTAAACAACCCTATACAGTTAAATAAAGTGTTGACGGCTTTAGAAAACATTCAAGCAAATTTTAATGTAACAGGTAAAAAAGTTTCATTGGCAGATTTAATTGTTTTAGCAGGAAATGTTGGGATTGAAAAAGCTGCAAGAGATGGTGGTTTTAATATAGATGTTCCTTTTAATCCAGGTAGAACAGATGCTTCTCAAGAACAAACCGATATTGATTCTATTAAATGGTTAGAACCAATTGCAGACGGATTCCGCAATTACAGAAAATTAAAAAATAGATCGGTATCAACAGAAGAAATGTTAATTGATAAAGCACATCTTTTAACTTTAACTGCTCCGGAACTAACTGTTTTAATAGGTGGATTACGTTCGATTAATATTAATTTCGACGGATCTTCTCATGGTGTTTTTACCAATCGTCCGGGACAATTAACAAACGATTTCTTTGTAAATTTATTAAGCATGGATAACCAATGGAAAGCTATGGACGAAAGTAAAGAAGTTTATTTAGGAACCGATCGTAAAACCGGAACACCAAAATGGACTGGTACTCGTGCCGATTTGGTTTTTGGATCGAATTCAGAATTAAGAGCCATTGCTGAGGTTTATGCAAGTGCAGATGTGCAAGAAAAATTTGTAAACGATTTTGTTTCGGCTTGGAATAAAGTAATGAACGCAGATCGATTTTAATAGATATAATGATTTTAAAATCATATAAATAAAAAAGGAGTTCATTAAAATAATGAGCTCCTTATTATATTTCAATAACTAAAATTTATGTAATCTTTTACATTTATATAGTTGTGATGCCTATGTGGTTTAAATGAATTTTTTCTTGTATGAAAACTACAAACGTTGTCTTACTGCTTCATATAAAA
>CAMLFV010000073.1 GCA_946479395.1 uncultured Flavobacterium sp.
GCGTCCAAAGCGCTGCAGCAGCATAAATGGACCGGCAATATCCGGGAGCTGAGAAATGTCATCGAAAGGCTTATTATCCTGTCCGATAAGAAGATCACCAAAAAGGATGTAGAGATGTATATCTTTCCAAGATAAAACTAAAGGCTGTTTACGAAACTCATCTTCTTCGTTCGATACAATTCCTAAAGCCTTGTAAATATATGCAAATGTTGAAAGCAGTTCAGGTTTTCCGTCAACTAACGCCACATCATGTTCAAAATGAGCCGAAGGTTTTCCATCGCGTGTAACAATTGTCCAACCGTCTTTTAACTGCTTAATGTTTTTAGTCCCCATATTAATCATTGGTTCAATAGCAACGGTCATTCCTTCTTGAAACAATTTTCCACGACCTTTTTTACCGTAATTTGGCATTTCCGGACCTTCGTGCATTTTCTTGCCCAAACCGTGACCTACCAATTCACGTACCACAGAATATCCGTGACTTTCGGCATAACGCTGAATAGCAGAACCTACATCTTCTACCCTATTTCCTGCTTTAAATTCACGAATACCAACATATAATGATTCTTTGGTTACCTGTAGTAACTTTTTGGTTTCGGCAGCAACTTCACCAACTTCAAAAGTATAGCAATGATCGCCGTAATATTCGTTTACAATAGCACCTAAATCGCACGAAACAACATCACCTTCTTGCAAAGGTCTATTGGTTGGTAAACCGTGAACAATTTGTTCATTAACACTTGTAAGTAACGTGCAAGGACAACCATACAAGCCTAAAAAGCCAGGTACGCCGCCGTGATCTCTAATATATTGTTCTGCTAATTTATCTAAATGTAAGGTGGTTACACCCGGTTTAATTTCTGAAGCTAACATTCCTAAAGCTTTAGAAACCAATAACGCAGCCGTGCGCATGATTTCTATTTCTTCTTTGGATTTAATTACAATCATTTACTTTGTTATTTTGAACTGCAAATTTACGGTTTATAAATTAAATTTTTGTTTTTTATAAAAAAAGCCCGAAAATAATTTCGGGCTTTAAACTTTAATATTTAGTAAATATTATTTTTTAATAAACTTAGAGGAAGCTTTACCGTCTTTAGTTGTAATATCAATTAAATAAGTACCCGCTGATAAATCAGATACATTAATAGTTGTAGCATCTTTTTGAACTTTAACTACTTTACCACTTAAATCAGTAATTCTAATTTCACTAGCATTTAAACCATTTTTAGATGCTATATTTAAGATATCTGTTGTTGGGTTTGGATACAAAGTGAAGTTTTCAGTAAAGAATTGTTCTGAAGAAGCAGAAGCGTTTTCAACTAAATCTAACACAATTTTACCATTTGCTGGTGCAGGAGGAGTACCTACATTAATTGTGCTAATATCTGTTGGTGTTGTAATACTACAATTAGCTGCCTTTATATAACCACTTGTACCAGTAGCTGTTGGATCAACAGCCCCCATTAAAAACAACCCTCCATTCACATCAGCATGACTAACTTCTACAACAATAATATCACCAGCTGCAACTGGAACAGGCCAAACAAAATCAACAGTAGCTGTAGAAGGAACTAAAGTAGTGCCACTAACAGCAGATTTAGGTAATGATTTATTAACAGTAGCTAATTGTGTCAAACCAGAAGCAGCAGAAGCAGGAAATGGACCATTACTTTTGTATAATGTTACAGTAATTGGAAAACTTGTAGGTGCGCCTGTTCCTGTTGCTAGATTTACAATATTACCAACTTTCACAGATACAATTTTTGTAGCAGCAGCCATAGTGTATGATCTATAATAACTACTTGCTCGAATACCTGTTGTTGCTGGTGGAGTTCCTGTCTGTTGAGGACAATAAATAGTAGTTGTAGTTGGAGCTGCTCCACCTGTTTGAGAAATTGTAGTTTGTGCATTTGTGCTGATAGATGCAACGCATACAAATGCTACAGAAAGTAAAAATTTTTTCATAATATAATGTAATTTAAGTTAGAATTATTAAAAATTAGTAATAAAAATACTATTTTTTTTTAATAAAAAACATTTACTTACTTTTTTTTAAACCAACGCTTTCGCTGTCATAACATCTGGTTGTGCAACACCCATTAATTTTAGTATAGTTGGGGCAACATCTGCTAAAACACCGTTATGGATTTCTTTAATATCTTTATCTATTAAAATAACAGGAACGGGATTTGTTGTATGTGCCGTGTTGGGACTTCCGTCTTCGTTAAACATGGTTTCGCAATTACCGTGATCTGCCAAAATAATAACCGTATAATTATTTAAAACAGCAGCATCAACAATTTGGTTTGTACAAATATCAACCGTTTCACAAGCTTTTATTGCTGCACTCATACTACCTGTATGCCCAACCATATCTCCGTTTGCAAAGTTAATTACAATAAAATCGGCTTCGGCTTTGTTTAACTCGGGTATTAAAGCATCTTTTAAATCGTAAGCACTCATTTCGGGTTTTAAATCGTAAGTAGCTACTTTTGGTGACGGACACAAAATACGTGATTCTCCATTAAAAGGTTCTTCACGACCGCCCGAAAAGAAAAAGGTTACGTGCGGATACTTTTCTGTTTCTGCCATGCGTATTTGCTTTTTTCCGGCACTTTCTAACACTTGGCCCAACGTATTGGTAATATTATCTTTATTGTAAACAACTTTTACATTGTTGTAACTTTCGTCGTAATTGGTAAGGGTAACGTAGTACAAATCTAACTTTTCCATACCAAATTCGGGTAAATTTACCTGCGATAAAACTTCGGTTAACTGTCTGCCGCGATCTGTTCTAAAGTTAAAGAAAACAACCACATCACCTTCTCCAATTGTTGCAACGGGCGTATTATCCTCATTCATCATTACAATTGGTTCAATAAACTCATCAGTAACATCGTTAATATAACTATCGGCAATGCTTAAAACGGCATTATGAGATGGCATTCCCACACCTTTAACCAATAAATCGTAGGCTTTTTTAACGCGCTCCCAACGTTTATCACGATCCATTGCGTAGTACCTGCCTATAACCGAGGCTAATCTTCCTGTAGATTGATCCATGTATTTGACCAATAAAGCAATATGATCAGCACCTGATTTTGGATCCACATCACGTCCATCGGTAAAAGCATGCACAAAAACATTTTTTAAATCGAATTCTTTAGCAACATCTAACAAACCACATAAATGATTAATGTGTGAATGCACGCCACCATCGGAAACCAAACCTAAAAAATGCACCTTTTTGTTATGAACTTTAGCAAAAGTAAACGCTTCTTGCAAAACAGGTTCTACATTTAATGTTTTGTTTTGAACCGCCAGATTAATTTTTGCCAAATCTTGATACACAATTCTACCGGCACCTAAATTCATGTGTCCAACTTCAGAATTTCCCATTTGTCCTTCGGGTAAACCAACATTTAAACCATCGGTTCGCAATTGTGCAAAAGGATATTTTTTGTATAAACTATCTATAAAAGGGGTATTTGCATGATCTATGGCAGATACTTTTGGATCGGGTGAATTTCCCCAACCATCTAATATCATTAAAAGGACTTTTTTGTTCATTTTTCAAGTAAAAATATGGTTCAAATTTACTCATAGAATTTTAGATTTCAGTCTGTTTTTTTAACATTTTAGCAAAAACAAATGTTAAATATGTTTATTAAACATTAAATTAACAGCTTCGTTTGTAATAAAGTTATTATATTTACGTTCAGAAGTTTAAACAACATTAATATAAGAACAAATGAATTTTAAATTATTGCCTATAATGATGGTGGGTCTATTATCGTTCAAACCAATGACAATTAACGACCCAAACGGAGATAATAATGGAAATGGAAATGGTAAAAAAGTTACAGTAGTTACAAAATCTTCTACTATAAAATCAAAAGAAATTGCCGCTGTAACCAAAACAAATTTAAAATCGAATGCGTCAAGTAACCTAAGTACTTTTGATAAACTGGTTTTATCGGAATATTTAGATTTAGACGAAAAAAAGTTTGAAAAACCTGAAATGGAAAGCTTTAAAGCGGCATTTAAAGGTTATTACAAACTAAAAGACCAAGGAAAACTAAATAAAGAAATCCTTACAATTATTGATTTTACCAAATCATCAACCGAACGCAGAATGTGGGTTATTGATATGAAATCGCATGAAATTCTTTACCAAACTGTGGTATCTCACGGAAGAAATAGCGGTAAAGAATATGCTAACGATTTTTCTAACGCGCGCGAATCGTACAAAAGCAGTCTTGGTTTTTATACCACCGCAGAAACCTATATGGGAAAACACGGTTTATCGTTACGATTAGATGGTTTAGAAGCAGGCATTAACAACAATGCACGCGAGCGCGATATTGTAATACATGCTGCAGATTATGCTAACGAAAATTTAGGAAAAAACCAAGGATATTTAGGGCGTAGCTTAGGCTGCCCGGCTTTACCTTACGAAGTTGCGCATGATATTATTAACCTTATTAAAAACGAAAGCTGTTTGTTTATTTACCATGCAGGCCAAAAAGGTTATCTTACAACATCTAATTTATTGAATTAATCTTTTATAAAGTTTATTATCTAAAGAGTAAACGTCGTTAAGAATTTTTACATCGCCGGCATCGTTGATTACGGCTGTAAAATACACTTGATGGACGTTTACTTTTTTGTTTAATTTAAAGTTTTTAGTTTTCTCTTTTACTGCCAATGTATCAATTTCGTTTTTTGATATATTTTTTCCTTCGATCTTGAATATTTTTTCTGCCAGCCTAAAAGGATCTTCCACACGAACGCAGCCCGAACTCAATGCGCGATTGCTTTCTACAAAGCGTGTTCTGTTATTGGTATCGTGCAAATAAACCATGTGTTTGTTGGGGAAATCGAATTTTATCTGACCTAACGAATTTAATCGTCCGGTTTGCTGTACATAACGATACGATGAATAATTAGCCGGATTCCAATTATCGGGACTTACTTGTTTTCCTGATTTTTTATCGAAAATAGTTAAACGGTTCGATGCAAAGTATCCGCGGTTAGCAGATGCTTTTGGCACTACATCATTCTTAAGAATTGTTGGTGGAACTGTCCATTTTGGGTTTACGATGATTCCGTTGAAAGCTGACGAAAGTATTGGTGTTCTTCGATCCTTCTTGCCAATAATCACTTTGTACGAATCGGTTATCGATCCGTTTTCAATCACTTGCAAATCGTATTGTGGTAAATTAATCCAAACATAATTTTCGCCTAAATCGGGTTCTAACCATTTGGTTCGTTCAAAATTTACCCAGATTTTTTTACGCAGCAATCCTTCGGCAGACAATGTATCTTTAGAAGTTATAGGAACATATTTAGCAAATACCTTTTTATATTTAAGGTACATTTCGTTTTTAGGTTTGATATCCTCTAAAACAGCATACACCTTTTGATCTGCCAGTGATTTGTTCAATAATGCTATATAATCATTTTCCGGAATGTAAGGTTCCCAATCGCCATACATTTTTTTTGGATTTACCTTACCGGTAGCCAATTGTTTTGCAATACGAAAAAAGTTTTCGCTAAAAGCAACATCGGCTTTTTGTAATTCAGTAACACTCAAAACGTTATAATTAAAATGCGCAGAAATGAGTTCTTTTAAAGGATATTTTTCAGGTAAAACGCCATCGTATCTGCTATCAATAATAGCCGAAATCAGTTGATTTCTGCTTAAACTGTCTTGCCAAGTTGTTTCAAAATTATTGTCGGTATAAAATTGTACCACATTTTCATCTTTTCCAAACAGCATAATCTTTTCAACCCTTACTGTTTTTTCCGCATTTGATAAATTCTGTTTAGAATTGTTACTTGTACATGCAGAAAAAATAAGTGCCCCAACAATAATTTTTCTAATATTCATTCTATAAAAAACGGTTAATCTTCTTTCGCTACAAATTTAAACATAATTCTGTGAGAACCAATGTGTGGAATTACCACCTGTTGTACATTTAACCTATATCCGTTCTTTTTGTAAAAATTTACCGCATAATCGCGAGCAAAACACCAAATCATAACAGATCCTTTGCGAGAAATGTTTTCTTCAGCAAAATGCAATAGTCGTTTACCAACATTTTTGTGCTGATGTTCCGGCAAAATAGACAAACCTGTTAATCTGTAAACCGGATAAGCTTTGTAATTGTTTGTCTTTTTTAACATCATGGTTACAGCACCAACCAATTCATTATTTAAAAATGCGCCAAAATGTTTGGTACCTTCATCTAAATCACCTTCAAAATGACAAACTTCAATGGGTTGTCCTTCTTTTAATACGGTATGACGAATGTTGATAACATCGTCTGCTTTTATCTGTTTAAATGTTAACATGCAAATTTAATATTTGCAACAAGATAGTAAATAAAATAGATGTTATCATAATTTATCGCTATTTTTATGATCGTAAAATAAACAAGTCGCAAAAATGAAAAATTTACTGCTTCAAAATATATCAAAATACGTTTCACTAACTTCAGAAGAAGAAGATATTATTTTTAATACTTTTACCAAAGACAGTTTCAAGGCTAAAACAATTGTAATAAAACCGGGCGATGAAGCACATTTTACCTATTTTGTTTTAAAAGGAATTTTACGCAGTTATACAATAGATGATAACGGAAACGTACATATTTTAAGTTTTGCCACGCCGGGTTGGTGGGTTGCCGATATGTATAGTTACTTAACGGGAAAACCTGCTGTTTTGTATGTTGATGTAATGGAAGATTGCGATGTGCTTATTTTACAAAGAAGTGATGCTGAAAAATTATTTACCGAAGTTCCGAAATTGGAACGTTTTTTTAGGATACTTACCGAAAACAATTTAATTGCCAACCAGCAGCGTATTTTAGATAAAATGTCGTTAACGGCAGAAGAACGTTACGAAAAGTTTTTAAAAAAATATCCAGATATTATTAACTGCCTACCACAAAAATACATTGCATCGTTTATTGGTGTTACGCCCGAGTTTTTCAGTAAAATGAAAAGTAATCTGTTACGCAAAAAATAAAAACTCGTTACAAAAAACACGTCTATTTTATTTCTTAATATAGGTTAACGGCTACTTAATTTGTGTGTGGTACCTTTACATTAAATAAAAAAGAAAGGAAAAAAATGGCAAAATACACCATACACAAATCAAATTCTTGAGGTTTTTCCGATCATGGTTGGTTAAAATCATATCACACTTTTTCGTTTGCAGGATATTTTAATCCGGGACGCGTTAATTTTGGAGTTTTACGAGTTCTGAATGATGATTACGTAGCTGCTGGCAGAGGTTTTGGCGCTCATCCGCACGAAAACATGGAAATTGTTTCCATTCCTTTAGAAGGAAAACTGGCGCATAAAGACAGTACCGGATCTGAAGGTATCATTCAAAAAGGCGAAATTCAGTTTATGAGTGCAGGCACAGGTGTAACTCATAGTGAAATGAATGGAAGTGAATCTGAAGCGGTGAAATTTCTTCAAATATGGATCATTCCAAACAAAATGAACATTACACCACGTTATGGTCAAATGGAATATGACGTAAATAATAATGAAATTAAAACGTTGATTCAGCCAGAAACAGCCGAAGGTACTTTAAGATTACAGCAAGATGCCTGGTTTAAAATGGCAAAGTATGACACTGGTAAAGAAACTACGATTACTGTGGAAGATCCTAAGAATAACGGAATTTACATTTTTCTTTTAAATGGATCGATCGAAGTTGATGGAAATCAATTAGAAACCCGCGATGCCATTGGTATTTGGGAAACCGAAAATGTATCAATTAAAACAAACAATAAAAGTGAATTTCTGATTATTGAAGTTCCAATGAATCAAAATTAATTTAAAAAATTTTTAATATGAAAAAATGGACAATTGACCCAACACACAGTGAAGTTGGTTTTAAGGTAAAACACATGATGTTTACCAATGTTAAAGGATTATTCAACGATTATTCGGCTGATATTGATTTTAACGATGATTTAAAAGAGGCTAATTTACAGTTTGAAGCAAAAATCAATTCGATTTTTACAAACAATGCAGACAGAGATAATCACTTAAAAAGTGCTGATTTCTTTGACGCAGAGCAATATCCTACTTTAAATTTTAAATCGACAAATATTCAAGGAAATGGAAACGAGTACGAAATCACTGGCGATTTAACCATAAAAGGTATTACAAAACCGGTTACATTAAATGCAGAATTTAGTGGTTTAATGACCGATCCTTGGGGAAATACCAAAGTAGGTTTAAATTTAGACGGTAAAATTAACCGTAAAGATTTTGGATTAACGTACAATGCTGCTTTAGAAACCGGTGGTGTTTTAGTAGGCGAAGATGTTAAGTTAAATGCAGAAATTCAGCTTGTTGAACAAAAATAAAAGAGTTCGTTATTAATTGTTTTTTGTAAAGTACAATCTTTCAACAGATTGTACTTTTTTTATGCCGATAGTTTTAGTAAATTGCAACAAAACATAAGTAATGAATCGTAAAACAATCATTATGCTGTGCTTATTAGTTGGCGCAGCTGCACAACAATCGTGTAACAAAAAGGAAAATACCGCAATGACTTCAGGACAAGAAAACCCTTTATTGGCAGAATGGAACACTCCGTTTGAAGTTCCTCCGTTCGATAAAATACAGAACAGTCATTTTAAACCTGCTATTTTAGAAGGAATTAAAGACCACCAAAAAGACATTCAGGCAATTGTTGACAACAAAGAACAACCATCGTTTGAAAATGTTATTGTGGCTATTGATAATTCGGGCGAAACATTAAGCAAAGTTACCACCGTACTTTACAATTTAACAAGCGCGAATACAAATGACGAGTTGCAGAAACTATCGCAAGAAATGGCTCCTGCCCTTTCAGAACACAATGATAATATCTATTTAAACGATGCACTTTTTCAAAAAGTAAAAACCGTTTACAATCAATATCAAATCACAAAACCCGAAACATTAAAATTAAGTGCCGAACAACAAATGTTGTTAAATGAAACTTACAAACGTTTTGTTCGCAGTGGTGCAAATCTTTCGGCAGAAAATAAAGACAAGCTTAAAAAACTTAATAGTGAATTATCGGTTTTATCATTAAAATACGGAGATAATTTATTGAACGAAACAAACAATTACGAATTGGTTATCGATAAAAAAGAAAATTTAGCAGGCTTACCAGCCGAATTAATCGAAGCTGCTGCCGAAGAAGCCAAAGCAAAAAACAAAGAAGGTAAATATGTTTTCACTTTAAGCAATTCAAGTGTAATGCCGTTCTTGCAGTATGCTGATAATCGCGAGCTGCGTAAAACAATTTGGAATGCGTATCAGGTGCGTGGAAACCAAAACAACGGAAACGACAATAAAGAAAACGTTCTTAAAATTGCCAATTTGCGTATGCAGAAAGCACAGTTGTTAGGTTATAAAAACCACGCAGAATATGTGTTGGAAGAAAGTATGGCGAAAAATCCTGAAGCAGTAAATACACTGTTGATGAAATTATGGGCACCGGCTGTAAATAAAGCTAAGCAAGAGGCTACAGATATTCAGGCATTAATGCGTAAAGAAGGAATAAACGAAGATGTTGCCCCTGCAGACTGGCGTTATTATGCAGAAAAAATCCGTAAGGAGCGTTACAATTTAGACGAACAGGAATTAAAACCTTATTTAAGTTTAGAAAATGTTCGTAAAGGAATTTTCGATGTAACCAACAAATTGTGGGGATTAACTTATAAAGAATTAACGAACGTACCTAAATATCATGCAGATGTTACGGTTTGGGAAGTGTTCGATGCTAACAAAAGAACACTGGGATTATTGTATATGGATATGCATCCGCGTGAATCAAAACGTGGTGGTGCTTGGATGACATCGTACCGCGACCAACAAATGGAAAACGGTAAACGCAAAATGCCGGTAATTTCTATAGTTTGTAATTTTACAAAACCAACAGCTACAACTCCGTCTTTATTAACGTTTGATGAAACAACTACATTTTTTCACGAATTTGGTCATGCGTTACACGGATTATTATCGAACGTAAATTACAGAAGCTTGGCAGGAACAAATGTTCCAAGAGATTTTGTTGAACTTCCATCACAAATTATGGAGAATTGGGCGGCTGAACCTGAAGTGTTGAAAATGTATGCAAAACATTATAAAACGGGAGAAGTTATTCCTGATGCATTAATCGAGAAAATGAAAAAAGCCGGAACTTTTGATCAAGGTTTTGCTACAACAGAATATTTGGCAGCATCATTTTTAGATATGAAATACCATACAGCAACCGAAGAAATTAAAGACGATGTAAATACGTTTGAAATAAACGCAATGAAAGAAGCAGGTTTGATTGATCCAATTATTCCGCGTTATAGAAGCACCTATTTCAGTCATATTTTTGCAGGCGGATATTCGGCAGGATATTACAGCTATATTTGGAGTGCCGTTTTAGATACCGATGCGTTTGAAGCATTTAAAACAGCAGGCTTGTTCAATTCTGAAAAAGCATTAATGTTCCGCAAATATGTTTTAGAAAAAGGTGGAACGGAAGACCCAGCAGAGTTATACAGAAAATTCCGAGGTGCAGATCCAAAAATTGAACCTTTGTTGAAAAAACGCGGATTGAATTAATAAATAAAAAGCTCGATTTTGCAATCGAGCTTTTTTATTCTTTAAATTATCTGATATAATTAATAATTAAACCCAGGATCATTTAAAATATCAGAGGCTAATAATCTTAATTCTTGCCAAGTATCACTAAATTGAAAACTATCTTCAGAAAAAAAATTTTGATTTTCAGAATACTCGTCTATTAATTCATTACACTTTTTTATTAGATTGATTGTTTCTATATCTAATATATTTTCTTCTTCAATAGTCGGTAACAGTAGAAAACCATCTTCAAAGTCAAGTAAAATCTCATCTACTGGATCAACAAAAGATGGATATAACTTAATTTGTTCTATATATTGTTTAGAGAGATTAATCAACCCAAGTTTTAAAATAGAAAGTTTGAATTCAATAGTTGTATCTTCCATATTAACTATTGCTCGACACTAACTCCAACTAAACTACAAGGAAGTTCTTCCATCCAAGCTGTGCCATATTGTTCGGTTAAGATATCAGCTAATTCTTTATTACTTTTTTTCGCTTTACTAAATAACGAAACATCAACTGCACAACTTTCAAACTTAATACCAACGTTATATTTTTCTTTAAACTTGAGATATTCTTCTGCATTACTCTGATCGGTAATACTAAACACAATAAAGCTTGCTAATGCTTTTGGTTCTGCAATTTCGATATTTTGTTCCGTTTCTTGCTGTTCTTGATTTTGACCATAACTTAATTGTAAAGTCAGTAAAGCGATAATTAAAACATATTTCTTCATAAGGTTATAATTTACTGCAATATAGCAAAAAAGCGTTTCAAAATTGAAACGCTTTTTGTTATTTTAAATTCTTTAAATTAATTACTTCTTGTTCGGTAAGAAAGCGCCATTGTCCGCGGGCAATTCCCCATTTGGTTAAACCAGCATACATAACACGGTCTAACTTTATAACGTTATAACCTAACTTTTCAAAAATAGCACGAACCACTTTTACGTTTGATGTTTTTAATTTAATACCAACTTCGCTTTTTGGCTGGTTTTCTACATAAGAAACTTCTTCAACCCAAACCTTATGTTCGTTGATATAAACTCCGGTTTGTATCTTTTCTAAATCTTCGTACTTTAAATTTTTATCTAACGAAACCTGATATAATTTTGATGAATGTTGTGCAGCGTTGGTAAATTTCTGAATCATTTCGTTATCATTCGTAAATAATAATAAGCCAACCGTACTTTTATCCATTCTTCCCACAGGTCTTAAAATAGATGTTGATGCATTTCGAACCAAATCATAAGCACTTGATACATTTTCGTCATCGGCTGTAGAAAAACCTTTAGGTTTGTTCAGTAAAACATATACCTTTTTTTCTGGATTCAACAAAACACCGTCGAAAACCACTTTATCTCCCGGTTTAACTTTGTAACCCATTTCGGTAATTACTTCTCCGTTAACTGTAACGTTTCCAGATTGAATATACAAATCGGCATCGCGACGTGAACAAACACCTGAATTAGCTACATATTTATTCAAACGAATATCATCGCTTTTTAAAACTGCAGGTTTTGATGATGAAGCAGGTTTATCATTCCATTTCTTAAACGGCTTATCGTCTTTCTTAAAAGGTTTTTTAAAGTTTGATCCCGATGCCGATTTTTCATTCGGTTTACCTTTATCAAACGAGCCTTTTTTCGAAAAAGATGATTTTTTATTATTTCTATTGCCGCTGTTTCCGCCTTGCTTATTCATTATCAAAAATTTTTACAAAGATAAGAGAATATTTAGCATCTTTACCATAAGTTTTAAATTGTAAAAACGTTATGAAAAATAAATGGATCATTCTTATTTTAATTCAGGCAATAATTAGTTTGGTTGCCGGAATTTTACTTTCAAAAATGTCGTTAATCGGACGTATTGGCGTATCAACCGTTTATACCGAATATGGTTTTATGAAACACTGGTACAAAGGTTTTGCGGCGGTTTTTATTGTTCAGTTAGTGCTAATTGCCATTTTATGGGCGGTTAAACGCACCACCACCTTTAAAAATTTTAGTTTGGTAAACCTAATTTTTGTAATTATCGGACTTATTGGATTACTTTACACCTTTTACGATTTTACATCTACAAGTCATAAATACATGAACAGTCAGTTCCATGCAGGCGG
>CAMLFV010000074.1 GCA_946479395.1 uncultured Flavobacterium sp.
AGCCTATTGTAACTAAAATTCAAATTGAATTTTGGCAATGGCTTGCACAATATTATATGTGTTCGTTGGGCGAAGTTTATAAAGCGGCATTACCAAGTGCTTTTCTGTTGGAAAGCGAAACCATATTGAGTTTTAACCGCGATTTGGTTGTTGATTTAAGATCATTGAACGATGATGAATTTTTATTGTACGAAGCTTTTGAACAACAACCCATTCTTCGGTTTGATGAGGTTCAAAATATCCTAAACAAAAAGAAAGTTTTTGGTGTTATTGATGAATTATTGAAAAAAGATATTATCTATCTAAATCAGCATATTCACGAAAAGTACAAACCAAAACTGGTTAAATATGTTTCATTACATGATAATTATAAAGAAGAAAGTAAACTAATAAACCTTTTAGATAACGAATTAAAAACCGAAAAACAACGAGCGCTTGTTTTAAAATACTTTCAGTTAAGTACGCAAAAGTCAACAATTGAATTAAAAGAATTATTGAAGGAAGCCGAAGTTTCAACGGCTATTTTTAGTAATCTAGAAAAAAAGCAGATTTTCACGGTTTATACCTTAGCCGAAGATCGCGTGCAGTTTACCGATGCTTTTTTAAACGATATTCAGTTTACCGAAGTGCAAACAACAGCCATCCAAACAATAGAAAATCAGTTTGAAAAGCACGATGTAACTTTGTTAAACGCTGTAACGGGTGCAGGAAAAACCGAAATCTACATAAAATTGATACAAGAATGTATCGAAAAAAATCAGCAGGCATTATTTCTTGTGCCCGAAATTGGTTTAACTACTCAATTGGTGCAGCGTTTAACGGCTTATTTCGGAAACAAAGTAGCGGTTTACAATTCTAAATATTCCGAAAACGAAAGGGTAGAAGTATATCAGCATGTGTTGAATCATACCGAAAATGCCCAAGTTGTCATAGGTTCACGTTCATCCATCTTTCTTCCGTTTAAAAACCTGCAGTTAATTATTGTAGATGAAGAACACGAAGCAAGCTACAAACAGGTCGATCCTACACCACGTTTTCATGCGCGCGATGCTGCTATTGTTTTGGCGAAAATGTTTCAAGCAAAAGTTTTGCTGGGATCGGCAACTCCAAGTTTGGAAAGCTATTACAATGCGTATCAACAAAAATATGGCTATGTAGAATTAAATCAGCGTTTTACAAATGTGCAATTGCCCGAAATTGTTTTGGTCGATTTAAAAGAAGCACGCAGAAAAAAAGAAATAAACGGAATTTTCAGTATAAAATTGATCGATGCCATTACCGAAGCGCTTTACAACGGCGAGCAAGTTTTGTTGTTTCAAAATCGTCGGGGTTATTCGCCTGTTTTAGAATGTTTAACATGCGGAAACGTACCACATTGTATTTCATGCGATGTTAGCTTGACCTATTATAAACGTCAAAATTATTTAAAGTGTCATTATTGCGGCTACACCATGTCAATGCCTACAAAATGCCATAGTTGCCATAGTACCGAATTGACCACGAAAGGATTGGGAACCGAACAGATAGAAGACGCTTTACGATCAATTTTTCCAAACAAACAAATTGCCAGAATGGATCAGGATACCACCCGAGGAAAATTTGCTTTTGAACGATTAATCGATGGCTTTAAAAATCGTGAAATTGACATTATGGTGGGAACGCAAATGTTGGCAAAAGGTCTCGATTTTGACAATGTTTCCCTTGTGGGTATCATGAATGCCGACAGTATGCTGACCTTTCCCGATTTCCGAGCTTATGAACGAGCCTATCAGTTAATGACACAGGTTGCAGGGCGTGCCGGCAGAAAAAATAAACAAGGAAAGGTATTGATCCAAACTTATAATCCGTACCACAACACCATACAACAGGTTACCCAAAACGATTATAAAGCAATGTTTAAAGAGCAGATGTACGAACGATTGAACTTTAAATATCCGCCCTTTTATCGTTTGATACGTTTGCAAATGAAACATACCGATTATAATAAAGTAAAAGAAGCATCAACTTGGTTGGCAACAAATATGCGGAACAATATAAACGGAATTTTAGTTTTAGGTCCGCAAGAACCATCAATAAACAGAATCCGAAATCAGTATATCCAGATTGTATTAATAAAACTTCCGCTTAACAAACCGGTAAATGTTTTAAAAACAGCTATTCAAAAAAGCATCAATAGTTTAGAAACTATTGGCATGTATAAAGGCGTAAAAGCAACTATAAGCGTTGATTATTATTAGAATGTTTGATGTTGTCATTCCGACGAAAGGAGGAATCTGAAAAAAAGATGAATTTTGATTTTAGAGATTCTTCATTCCACTTCGTTTCATTCAGAATGACAGGTTTAATTATATCAAAAATAAATCTACAAACCATTTGCTAATAAAAATAAACTGTTATATATTTGCACCCAATTTTATAACAAATTAAATAGAATTATTATGAATCATTATGAAACTGTTTTCATTTTGAATCCCGTTTTATCTGAAACTCAGGTAAAGGAAACAGTACAGAAATTCGAAGATTTTCTTGCTTCAAAAGGGGCTAAAATGATCTCTAAAGAAGATTGGGGCTTAAAAAAATTAGCTTACGAAATTCAAAACAAAAAAAGTGGTTTTTACCATTTATTTGAGTACACTGTACCAGGTGATGCAATCATTGGTTTAGAAACAGAATTCCGTCGCGATGAGCGTGTTATGCGTTTCTTAACAGTAGCATTAGACAAGCATGCTATTTCTTGGGCAGAAAGAAGAAGAGAGAAATTAAAAACTAAAAAAGCGTAATTATCATGTCAAACATTGAGCAATCTGCAAAAGGTAAAAAAGACGGAGATATCAGATATTTAACGCCTTTAAACATTGAAACTAACAAAACTAAAAAATATTGTCGTTTCAAAAAATCTGGAATCAAATACATCGATTATAAAGATGCTGATTTCTTATTAAAATTCGTTAACGAGCAAGGTAAAATTTTACCACGTCGTTTAACAGGGACTTCTTTAAAATACCAAAGAAAAGTATCTGTAGCTGTAAAACGTGCACGTCACTTAGCTTTAATGCCTTACGTTGCAGATTTATTAAAATAATATCAAATTAAAGTTGTTGCCTCGCTACCGGCGGGCTAACTTCTTATTAAAAAGGACAACAACATGGAAATTATCTTAAAACAAGATGTTCAAAAATTAGGATTTAAAGACGATGTAGTAACTGTAAAACCAGGATACGGTCGTAATTTTTTAATTCCTCAAGGTATGGCTGTATTAGCTACACCTTCTGCGAAAAAAGTTTTAGCAGAAAATTTAAGACAAAGAGCTCACAAAGAAGCTAAATTAATTGCTGACGCTAACGCTGTTGCTGATGCATTAAAAGCTTTAGAGATCAAGATCGCTGTTAAAGCTGGTGGTGAAAAATTATTTGGTTCGGTAACGAACGCTGATATTGCTGCTGCTTTAGAATCTAACGGTCAGTCAATTGACAAAAAATTCATCACTTCAGGTACAATCAAACGTTTAGGTAAATATGCTGCAAACGTACGTTTACACCGCGATGTAATTGTTGAATTACCATACGAAGTTGTTGCTGCTGAGTAATTAGTCGCAAAATAGTATATTGAAAACCTTCTTTTTAAAGAAGGTTTTTTTTATTAAATTTATCGAATGAATTTTACAGATTTAAACCAGAAACTTACAGGTAATTCAAACCATATTGCTGTATCAACCTATCAATCTCCGTTAGGTTTGATGTTTTTGGGTGCTACCGAAAATGGAATTTGTTTGGTTGAATTTTATGATCGAATTCATTTAGAAAAAACACTTTTAAAATTAGCCGAAAGTTTAAAGGCACAGTTTGTTGAAGAAGAAAACCAGCATCTAAATCAATTAAAAGAAGAACTCACTTTATATTTCGATAAAAAACTCCATGAATTTACTGTTCCGTTGGTATTGACAGGAACCGATTTTCAACAGAAAGTATTTCAATCATTAATTAAAATTCCATACGGAACTACATCAACCTACAAAAATCAGGCAATTGTTTTGGACGATTTAAAAGCGATTCGTGCGGTTGCAACTGCGAATGGACTGAATAAAATAGCTATTGTAATTCCGTGCCATAGAATTATTGGAAGCGACGGATCAATGGTTGGTTATGCAGGTGGAATACACAGAAAAGAAGCGTTATTGCATCTTGAAGGCTCTTTGCAGCAAACACAATTAAGTTTATAGTAGTTTATGAGCGAGCTTAATGTAAAGAAATTCAACCGTATTTTAAGCATTTATGTGCAGTTGCAATCACGAAACTGGATTACGGCACAACAATTTGCAGATCGCTACCAAGTAAGTGTTCGAACCATTTATCGCGACATAAAAGCGTTGGAAAAAGCCGGGGTTCCTATTTATAACGAACAGGGGAAAGGTTACGCTTTGGTTGAAGGATACAAAATTCCACCGACTATTTTTACAAAAGACGAAGCGTTTAGTTTTGTGATTGCCGAAAAACTCATGGAAAAATATGCAGATAAAAAAATGAGTTTCAATTTTTCGTCTGCCATACATAAAATGAAAGCGGTTTTGCGATCAAGCGAAAAAGAAAATGTAGCTTTAATTGAAGATCAGTTTTTAATATTCGATACCGCATCAAACGAAACATCAAACGAAGTGCTTTCAGTTTTGTTGGAAAGTATCGTATCGAAAAAGCAAATAGAAATTTTATATCAAAAACCCGGACAAAGTAAAGCTGATAAGCGACTTTTAGAACCAATCGGAATTTTTTACGAACATGATTATTGGTATTTTATGGCTTTTTGTTATTTGCGAAATGATTACCGTCAGTTTAGAATTGACCGTGTAAAACAGATTGTAAAAACAGAAGTTTCTTTTAATCGTGAACACAAACAATTAGATTATTTTCTGAATGCAAAAAAGCAGACGGAAGTTTTAAAAACAACGGTTAAAATTTTAGCACCTAAAAAATCGGCACATTATTTTAATTGGGATCGAAATACGTATGGTTTTGTATCTGAAAAAGAACTAAATGATAAAATGGAACTGACATTTGAAACTACCACGCATTTGCAATATTTTGCACGTTGGTTTTTAATGTTTTCTGCCGAAGCTGAAATCACTGAACCTTTAGAATTAAAACAGATTGTTACCGATTTATTGCAGAAGGCAATTGAAAAGATATAAAAAAGCGTTTCAATTTTGAAACGCTTTTTTATTGTGATATTCTTACTTCTTATAAAAAGGTGTTTTAACAACCTGTGCTTTTACATCGTTTTTACGGATGCGGATAAAAATTTCAGTTCCTTCTTTCGAAAATTCTTTATTTACATAACCCATTCCCACACCTTTATTTAAAGACGGAGATTGTGTTCCTGAAGTTACATGACCAATAACGTTTCCTTCTGCATCAACAATTTCGTAATCGTGACGTGGAATTCCGCGATCGATCAATTCAAAACCAATTAATTTTGTAGCTACACCATTTTCTTTGTCGGCTTTAATGTTTTCGCTGTTTACAAAATCTTTCGTGAATTTTGTAACCCACCCTAAACCTGCTGCAATTGGCGAAGTAGTATCGTTAATTTCGTTTCCGTATAAGCAATATCCCATTTCTAAACGTAAGGTATCGCGCGCAGCCAAACCAATTGGTTTAATGCCGAATTGTTCACCTGCTTTCAACACTTCGTTCCAAATATGCACAACATCTTCGTTTTTAGCATAAATTTCAATTCCGCCAGATCCTGTATAACCAGTTGCCGAAACAATCACATTTTCTTTACCTGCAAAAGTTCCAACTTCAAACGTATAAAATTTCAAGTTAGCCAAATCAACATTTGTTAAACTCTGCATTGCTTCGTTTGCTTTTGGACCTTGAATTGCCAATAATGAATATTGATCTGATAAATTTTCAAACGCAGCGTTCATTGAGTTGTTAGAAGAAATCCATTCGAAATCTTTATCGATGTTCGATGCATTTACAACCATTAAATATTCGTTATCGCTAACTTTATAAGTAATAATATCGTCAACAATTCCCCCTTTATCGTTAGGTAAATAGCTGTATTGCGCTTTTCCAGGAACCAAAACAGAAGCGTCGTTAGATGTTACTCTTTGAACCAAATCTAAAGCTTTGTCTCCCGAAATTTTAAATAATCCCATGTGCGATACATCAAAAACACCCACATTGTTTCTTACCGTTTCATGCTCAATATTAACGCCTTCGTATTGAACTGGCATATTAAATCCTGCGAAAGGAACCATTTTTGCTCCTAAAGCAACGTGAACGTCATTTAAAGGTACTTGTTTCATATTTGTTGATTGATATTATTTTT
Source organism: uncultured Flavobacterium sp. (assembly GCA_946479395.1). The sequence continues at coordinate 6,331 of CAMLFV010000074.1, forward strand.
TACCAAGCGAAATTACATCAATTTTAAACGATTAACAATTTTATTGATTTTATAATTTTACATTTCGCAAACGCACCGCATTTCCAATAACCGATACCGAACTTAAGCACATTGCCAAAGCAGCAATCATTGGCGAAAGCAGCATTCCCGTGGCGTAATACAGAACTCCGGCAGCAACAGCAATACCTATAACATTGTAAATAAAGGCGAAAAACAGGTTTTGTTGAATGTTTTTCATTACGCGCCCACTTAAATTGTATGCTTTTTTAAGATTTGCAAAAGAACTGTTTAGTAGGGTAATTTTTGCAAAATCTTGCGCCAGATCTGATCCGTTACCCATTGCAATTCCAATATCAGCTTTGGCAAGGGCAGGTGCATCGTTAATTCCGTCGCCAATCATGGTAATAATTTTTCCTTCTTTTTGGATCGATTCTATCATTGCTAATTTATCTTGCGGAAGCTGCTGTGCAAAAACTTCATCAATTCCCACTTGGTTTGCAATAGCGTTTGCGGTTAGCTGATGATCGCCCGTTAACATGATGATCTTTATGTTTTTTGAATGAAGATACGCAATGATTTCTTTTACTTCGGGTTTTACCGCATCGTGAATAACTGCCAAACCAACCAATTCATTGTTTCTGGCGATGTATGAAACCGTTTTTTCCTGATTTTGAATTTCGGTTACTTGCGATTTTATTTCTTTTGATATTTCTAATTGATTTTGATTCAGCAATGCTTCGTTTCCTAATAAAATCTTTTTGCCACCAATCATTCCTTGTATGCCTTTTCCTTGAACATTCGCAACCATTTTCGATGGTTTAAAATCGATATTTCTCTCTTTTGCTTTATCGGTAAAGGCTTTGGAAATTGGGTGTTCACTTCTTGCATTTAAATCTGCAGTAATTTTTATCAATTCTTCTTCAGAAAAATCTTTCAACGGAATAATTTGTTCTAACGATGGTTTTCCTTCGGTCAGAGTTCCGGTTTTATCGGTAATAATTACATTCGTTTTCTGCAATAATTCCAAAGCTTCAGCTTTTTTTATAAGAATTCCGTATTCGGCTCCTTTGCCAATTCCCACCGAAATCGAAACCGGAGTTGCCAATCCCAATGCGCACGGACACGCAATGATTAATACCGAAATAGCGTTTTGTAAACCGAATAAAAGTGATGCTTCGGTTGAAAAAAATTCCCAATAAATAAAGGTACAAACGGCAATTAAAACGACGATAGGTACAAAATAACCCGAAATTTTATCGGCTAAACGCTGAATTGGTGCGCGTGAAAGGCTGGCTTTATTTACCATTTCAATAATCTGTGCAATGGTTGTTGTTTGCCCAATTCGAGTTGCTTTCATGGTAAAAGATTGATCGGTATTGATGCTTCCCGCCAAAACCTCATCATTTTCTTTTTTGTTTACAGGTAAAGGTTCGCCGGTTAATAACGCTTCGTTTACCGATGTTTTTCCGGATAGAATGATACCATCAACAGGAATTTTTTCGCCGGGTTTAACCAATAATTCATCGTTAATCTGTACTTTATCGATATCAATTTCGGTTGAATTTCCGTTGATTAGAATAGTAGCTTTCTGCGGAACAAGATTCAGTAAATGTTCTAAAGACGATTTTGTTTTTTGATGGGCACGAGCTTCTAACCATTGTCCTAAAATCATCAACGTAAAAATCACTGCAACGCTTTCAAAATAAATCGGTAAATGATCGCTTGTGTGAAATGCATGCGGATTTAAAATAACGTAAACCGAGAAAGCGTAAGCCGCAACCGCACCTAAACCAATTAAACTGAACATGTTTAAATTCCATGTTTTAAAGGAAACATACGCGCGTTTTAAGTATTTTCTACCCAAAAACAATACAGCGGTTGTGCCAATAAACTGCATCCAAAGTGCAACATTGTAAGGAATTATTTTGTAGATAAAACTATCGTGGCTCATACCAAACATGGCAATAAAAAACACGGGAATAGTTATAGCTGCCGATTGTATCAAAAGTTTTTTTAGATGATTCAATTCATCGTTATTTTTGGTTGATCCGCCAATTTGTACCAGATCCATTCCGCAAACAGGGCAACCCACATTACTGTCGTAAACCTTATCGCCTTCACACAACATAGGGCAATAATATTTACCGGCTAAATGTTCTAATTGTTTTGGTGGTTCGTTATGATTGTTGTGATTGTGTACGGCATGATGTGCGATTTCTGAAAGTTCTTCGGATCCATCTGGCTTAACAGTAATTTCCTGGATGGTGTACGGACCTTTGTTTGAAAGTGCATGCTGTAAATCTTCCAGGGAGATTTTTTTGTTCGATTCTATAACAGCTTCGGCAGGATTCAGGCTGACTTCAACTTTATCGGCAATGGTTTGCAACGCTTCGGTAACTTTGGCTTGGCAGCCGCTACACGTCATTTCGTTTATTTTATATCGGGTTTTCATATGATTCTATCTTTTATTGTAAAGATACTTAGAATCCTAAACCAACCGCTTACATAATTTTTAAAAAGGTTTGTATAATTTTAAGATATCGTTCTTCTTCTTTTTATAATGTAGACCATTATCATTTAACTTTTTCAGGAATGTTTTTCTTTTTGGAAGTGTTTTTTCAAAGTTATAGTATTTTTTTCTTAAAGAAAAAGCGCTTGAAGCTATATAATAGATTTCTTGATAAAGGATTGCTTTTTGAATATCTTCTTTTTTAGGTGGAAAGAAATAGTATGTTTGAAAGCTATATTTATTGTCTATAAAAAATTCAAGAAGTAGAGGTTCATTCATATCAATTTTTTCGGATAGCCTACCATATCTATTTTGTTTTGAAAGCGTAATATTTTCAAAGGCTCTCTTTACTTCAGTACTATCTAAAATTTGTGTTTCGTAATATTGAACGTATGATTCTGTTTTGGTCTTTTTCTTTTTTATAGTTTTATATTCAGTAATATAATTTGTCAATGTTCCCGAATATTTATTTTCGTGAGTTTGGTATATATCAATCAACTGACCTTTATAAGTTATTCTGATGTGTTGTTTGTTTGATGAGTTTTTTATCGATGGTAAATTGTAGAACATGCTGTCAACAATAATTTTCGGAGTATTATAAAGAGTTTCTAAAGAATCAAAATCTTTAACTTTTAATTGAGCTATTGAAAAGTTAGTTGTAAAACAGACTAGCAATAAAAATAAATACTTTTTCATATTATTGTAACTATAAAAACAAAAACCTCTGTAAAAGAGGTTTTATTTAGTTTCGGTATTTTGTAAAACTTCTTCTTTAGAAATTTTTATATCTTTAAAATGCGTTGGTGCCAAACCGGTTACTTTTTTAAACTGATTGCTTAAATGCCCCACCGAACTGTAATTCATTTTGTAGGCAATTTCGCTCAACGTTAATTCATCATAAACCAATAATTCTTTTACCTTTTCTATTTTTTGAAGAATGTAGTATTGCTCAATGGTCTGCGATTCCTGATTAGAAAATAACGAACTTAACGTATGATATTCCGTTTGCAGCTTACTTGCCAAATATTCAGAAAGCGTAATAGTTAAATCGTTCATGTCTTTAGAAACCAACTCAATTATTTGATTTTTAATACGTTCAATCAGCATACTTTTTCTATCGCTCAATATTTCAAAACCTAAAGGTGTAATGGCATTCTGAATTTTATCTCGATCTGCAAGTGTAATTGGCTCGTGAAATTCAATCATTCCTAAATCTACGTCATTTAAATCGTAACCTAAATCTTCCATCGTTTTTTCAATAACCATAATACATCGCGGGCAAACCATGTTTTTAATACGTAGGGTTTTCATAAATCTTACTTTTATTGTGATTTTTTCAAATATATCATAAACCCCTCGGTTTTAAAAATTATTTAGGGTTTATTTCGTTCAACAGTCAAAATTACGCTTTTATTTATCAGCAGAAATATTTGGCAGAAATTTCATAGAAAATTAATATTGAAGCCGTAAATTTGAGTAAAACTAATTAAAATGAAAGTACAGATTTGGTCGGATATCATGTGTCCGTTTTGTTATATAGGGAAGAAAAATTTTGAAGCTGCTTTAGAAAAGCTTTCTTTTAAAGATGAGGTAGAAGTAGAATGGAAAAGTTATCAGTTAGATCCGGAATTGAGCGAAACATCAGGTTCCAAAACAATTAACGAATACCTTGCCGAACGCAAAAGAATGCCCATTGCACAGATCGAACAAATGCAGCAGCGCATAAAAGATATGGGCAAACAGGTGGGTATTGGTTTTAATATAGAAAATGCAATTGTTGCAAATACCTTTCCGGCGCACAAACTGATCCATTTTGCAGCAAAAAGCAATAAGGCGAATGAAGCAGAAGAATTGTTGTTTCATGCGTATTTTATCGACGGAAAAAATGTTGCCGATCACGAAGTATTGGTAAATATTGCCGAAGAATTAGGTTTGGATACCGATCAGGCGCAGTATGTTTTAAATTCCGATTCGTTTGATTACGAAGTAAAACATGATATTTTAGAAGCAAGAAATATTGGAGTTACAGGCGTTCCGTTTTTTCTGTTGAACGACAAATACACACTTTCGGGTGCACAACCGGTAGATTTGTTTGTTGAAGCTTTAACACAAACGTATAACGAAACCAATGCGAATAATTCAGCTGAAGGAAATTCGTGTACAATTGATGGTTGTGAATAATTTTAAAACAAATATTTATGAATAGAATCCTAATATTTTCATTATTAATTACTTTAATTTCTTGTAATTCTAACAATAAAGATCAGATAATTCAAGAATTAAAAAAAGAGAATGATTCTTTAAAATCAAAAATTGAAGCTGATTACGATAATGATTTGACTAATTATCTTTTTTATGTAATGAATAAAGATGGAAGAACTATTGGAGCATTATCAAAATATGATGAGAAATTACCAGAATATGATTTAATTGTTGATAAAAACGGAATAAAGGATACTTTAATTAAAAATAGTACCGATTCTAGAATGTATTTTAATTTAGATAAACAAGTTTTTTCTGATTCGTTAACAAAAGTTAATCTAAAATTCAGAAAATCGGGCACTCAGTTTTTTGGAATAAAAATTAGTGTATCTGAATAATATTAAAGTGTAAACCTGCAAGATTTCAATAATCTTGTAGGTTTTTTTATAAACACGCAACCTTTTTAAATCTTTCAATTATTAAATCTTTTAATTTGATTTCAAAAAAACTACTTTTGCAAATCTTTAAATTATGCAATCATGTACAAGTCAATAATTCGTCCGCTTTTATTTAAATGTGATCCAGAAAAAGTGCATCATTTTACTTTTTCAATGATAAAAACCATGCACGCCATTCCGGGTATGAAATCGATTTTTAAATCGATTTATCAGGTAAACGACAAAAGATTGGAACGAGAAGTTTTTGGCTTAAAATTTAAAAATCCGGTTGGTTTAGCTGCAGGATTAGATAAAGATGCAAAAATTTACAATGAATTGGATGCGTTTGGCTTCGGATTTATAGAAATTGGAACTATTACTCCAAAACCGCAAGAGGGAAATCCGAAAAAGCGTTTGTTCCGTTTAAAAGAAGATTCTGGAATTATCAACAGAATGGGCTTTAACAATGGCGGAATTGATTTGGCAATTGAGCGCTTAAAGCAAAATAAAGGTGTTTTAATAGGTGGAAACATCGGTAAAAACAAAGTTACTCCAAACGAAGAAGCCGTAAACGATTACCTAATTTGTTTCGATGCGTTGTATCCGTATGTTGATTATTTCGTTGTAAATGTAAGCTCGCCAAACACACCTAATTTACGTGCGTTGCAAGACAAAGAACCGTTAACAGAATTGTTATCTACTTTACAAAATAAAAATCTTCAGCAACCAAAGCAAAAACCAATACTTTTAAAAATCGCTCCAGATTTAACCAATGAGCAATTGTTGGATATTATTGATATTGTCAACGATACTAAAATTGCAGGTGTAATTGCTACAAATACCACTATTTCGCGCGATGGATTACAATCTGTAAATAAAATTGAAGTTGGCGGATTATCAGGTAAACCGTTAGCAAAAAGATCAACCGAAGTCATTCGTTTTCTATCAGAAAAAAGCAATAAATCGTTCCCGATTATCGGTGTAGGTGGAATTCATTCTGCTGCAGATGCGTTGGAGAAATTAGATGCGGGCGCAGCTTTGGTTCAAATTTATACAGGCTTTATTTACGAAGGTCCGGCATTGATTAAAGAAATTAACCAAGCGATTTTAAAACGCAGTTAATGACGTTAGAAACCATTATATCGTTCTTTTTAACAAGTTTGGCGTTAACCATTTCGCCGGGACCCGATATAATGTATGTTTTATCGACAAGTTTAGCTAAAGGAAAACAGTTTGGTATTGCAACTGCAATTGGATTAAGTTC